>SDWK01000501.1 GCA_004195335.1 Shewanella sp. | reverse complement strand
CCTATAAAAATACCACAGAGTGAATTTGTTGTGAAATATGTCAGCCTATAGAGATAGATCACCTCTTCTTGATATAGTGATGTTCAAAAATGAATAAGAAACCAGAAACGGATACTGGCACATGCCCCATGAAACAACTGAAATAAAAGAGAGTTTAGTTGCTACCAAGGTCAAAGATTCAATCAAAGAGCCGACTATTGAGCTAGATTCTGCGGTGATAACGGATCTTGCACCCTCAATCGACTCTGTCGAGAAGCACTCTCTCATAGATGACTCTCATGTAAAGAACTCTCCTTTAAGCTCTCCTGTAGAACACTCTACCGTAGAGCCCTCCGTAAAAAGCTGTCAATTAGATCACAATCCACAACCTCAGGAGCAGTGGCAAAGCTTTGACCAAATCCCATTGTCGCCAGTTGAGCCGCGTCATTACACACAAGTACTCATTGAAACGGCAACTATTGCAGTAATTCTTATCTCTATCTTGTCGGTATTTCTGATTTTTGTCGCTACCATTCCCCTGCACATCGCGGCAATTGTCATTCCAGCCCTATTACTGATTGGCTCAACGATCACTTGGCTGAGGTACACCCATGCTAAAGCTATAGGTTACGCAGCTTGCCGTCATGAACTGGTGATGCAGACCGGTATTTTTTGGGTAAAGCGGATCTCGCTTCCCTATACCCGACTGCAGCATATCAGCCTGTCTCAAGGTCCCTTAGAGCGAAAATTTAATTTACGGACTCTTAAATGCTTTAGCGCCGGAAGCGGCAGTGCAGAGATAGAGCTACCGGGATTAGAGAGTGAAACCGCAGAAAAACTCAGACAACACCTACTCACTATGGCTGCAATAGCGATCAAAACCGCTGCAGAGGTGAACCAAGAGGCTAACGAAGATGAGCCCGCAGTCGACAGGGCAGAGCATTAATATGAGTCAGATACTCACTCAGTGGAAGGGCCTGTCTCCATGGTCGATCGTGAGTTTTACCTTTAACACCATTCGTATCCTAATCACGAACGGCTACGCCATGGTGCCTTTCATCTATACAGGTTGGAAACAAGGATTTGATTCTCCCTGGATGATCATCGCCTTTGTCGCTGTATGCTTACTGATCCTCATCAGCGCGATTATAGACTGGGCCATGTTTCGCTATCGCTTATTCGATGACAAGTTGGGGATACGCCAAGGGCTCATTTTTAAGAAGGCTCATGAAATTCCCCAGAGTAAGATTCAAAACATTCGCCTGGAACAGCCCTTCTACTTCCGACCTATGGGCCTCTATAGTTTAGTAGTAGAAACTGCAGGATCCAAAAAAGATGAAGCCGTATTAGCCGCGGTCAGTTACCAGCAAGCCATAGAGCTCAAACAGCAACTGGTTAACCCACAGCACTCTTCCGATCCAGAGCCGGAAAATAAGCCTGAAACATCCCAGAAATTTACGTCTAATCAAGCCAGAACAGATGCCAGTCAGGCGAATAATGAAGTCCCCTTTGAATCTCGCTTTACCAACAGCCAAAGCTTAACGGCCCCCTTGGTATTGAAAAAGATGAAATCACTATTACTGTTCGGCTTCTATCAAAATAATCTATTTTGGTTTGCCATTATCGCAGGCCCTATTATCGGTCAGTTTGATTGGGAGGCCCTGGCAAATACCGACCAAGCCCTAGGTGCAATGCATTGGTATGAGCAAACCATCGCGGTAAATATGCTGCTCCAGCTGCTCTTCGCCATCTCACTCATTATCGGCTTTTATCTGTTACTTTCACTGATTTCGATGGCAGCATCCGTACTCAAGTATTATCCCTACCAGCTGAGCTTAAGCGGAGATACTCTGCATAGAACCGGCGGGGTGATTGCTAAGCAAAATGATGCTCTGACACAACATAGAATACAGGTCATTCGCTTTACTCAGCCCGTTATTGGTCGCTTTCTCAAGCTATGGACAATGAACTTCAAGCAAGTCAAAGGGACTGAAGTTGAACAGGTCGCAAAGAAGCATATGCTAGTCCCTAGCATGACAAGAGAAGCCATCGCAGAGTTAATGCCTAAACTGTCGGGGTTAGTCTCTGAAAGTTCAACATTGCCTCACTCCTACTCTCGGATCCATCTTGGTTGGTTTTGGCGTCGAGGCTTCTTGCCGCTACTCATCCCTTTGGTAAATACCTTATTCATTGGGCTGAATCCCTTCACTGAACTGTTATGGTTTGCGGCCATCTGCTTTGTGATTGGCCTCTATTTGAGATATCGACAATGGGGTTATCTGCATCAGGGAGATGATTGCTGGGTCCATACCGGTATGCTCGGACAGACCTGGGACCTTATCGCATTGAAAAAAGTCCAACATGTGGCCATTACCCAAACACCTAGCCAAAAACGAAAGCAGTTGGCCAGCCTGGAGCTGGGACTTGCCAGCGGCCCTTTGACCATCCCTTATATGCCCTTGAGCGACGCCAGAAATATCGCCGAACGGGCATTGGCTATCACGGCTAAAGATCATACCAACTGGATCTAATCGAAGAAATAGTAGATATTTAAATAGTCAGTGGAGCAGCCTTAATTTCAATAAATATGAAACCTGCATTTCGAGGTCGTTTGGATATAGTCGCCAGCCAAGGAGAGTCAGACATTGAACACCAGCAATCAAATTAATAGTCAAATCATTATTAATATAACCCCCGATACCATCATCAACTTCTGGTTTGAAGAGATCGATCCTAAACTTTGGTGGGTTAAAGACACACAATTCGATAGCCTGCTTAAGGAACGATTTGGTGAACTGGTCCAGCAGGCGAAACGTGGCGAACTCTACCACTGGCGCACGACGCCGGAGGGACGGCTCGCCGAAATCATTGTCCTGGATCAGTTCTGCCGTAACATCTATCGTGATACACCTGAGGCGTTTGGCGCCGATCCCATGGCTCTGACCTTAGCCCAGGAAGCCGTTGCACTGAATATCGATAGTGAGCTCAAAGGTAAACAGGTTCCATTCCTGTTTATGCCTTACATGCACAGCGAATCTCCCCGCATCCACGAAGTGGCGATGATCTTATTTAGTCGTGAGTCGGCCAAGGGTAACCTGGAGTTTGAGCGCCGCCATAAAGCCATAATCGACCGCTTTGGAAGATACCCTCACAGAAACGAGATCCTCAGGCGAGAATCGACTGCGGTCGAACTGGAGTTTTTGTCACAACCGGGCTCAAGTTTTTAAAACGATTAATAAGATAATGACTGTTAAAACAGAAAGACAGAACCATAAGGTTCTGTCTCAGCTTGATAGTGACCAGAAAACCTAAAGCTTAAACTGGCTCACCTGCTCACGCATACTTTCCGACAAACTGGTTAGTTCGGCCACCGAAGTTGTCAGCTCCTGAGCCGCCATGGTAGAGGTTTGAGCGATATCGCTGATAGCGATAATGCTTCGGTTTATGTCTTCGGCTACACTGCTTTGCTCTTCGGCAGCGGTGGCGATCTGAGTATTCATGTTGCTGATATTATCGACCGAAATCACGATTTCATTAAGGGCTTCTCCGGCCATGTGCGCTTTCTCATTGGCATCATAAACCTGCTCGGTGCCGACTTTCATGGCCCCAACCGCTTCTTGAACCCCTTTTTGCAACCCATCGATCATAGATTCGATCTCTTGAGTCGACTCTTGGGTTCGTTGTGCCAGAGTTCTTACCTCGTCGGCCACAACTGCAAACCCACGCCCCTGTTCACCCGCTCTAGCCGCCTCAATGGCCGCATTTAACGCCAACAGGTTAGTCTGCTCGGCGATCCCTTTGATCACATCCAGAACGCTACCAATATTGTGACTTTCGCTGGCCAGATGAGTAATCACCTCTGAGGTTTGTTCTATCTGTTTAGAGAGCAGAGTCATACTGGCAACCGATTGCTGAACAATATCATTCCCTTTAGTCGCATTGGTTTCAGCATCTTTTGCCGAATCGGCGGCGTTAGTCGCACTCTGAGCAACCTCGGCCACCGTTGCCGTCATCTGGTTCATCGCGGCTGCAGTCTGCTCTGTTTCCGATTGCTGTTGATGCATTCTGTCATTGGTTTGCTGAGTAAACTCACTCAATTTCATAGTCGAATCACCGACGGTATTGGCGGCAAGGGCGATAGAATTAAGAATGCCACGCAGATGCTCAATCACCAGTGTCAGATTGGTCGATATCTGTCCGAGTTCATCGTCGTTAAAGGTCTTAAATGTCACGGTCAGATCCGAGTCGATCCGAACCGTATTAAGCGTGCTGACAATATTATCTATGGGTCGCATTACAGCTCGAGTCACCCAGAGTCCAATCAAGACACTCGTCACTATGGCGGTCAGCGTCAAGATGATAAAAATTTTCATAGAGGATGAGTAAATTTCATCGACCCTGTCTTTCTCCTCGCCCGCGACCCTTAACTGAAGGCTGACCAGCTCTGCAATTTTTCCGCTGATAGGGTCTATCACGTCATAGAGAGGCGCGATATCATCATTCAATTGACCCGTCGCCGCACCTTGCATGCTGTTAAGCTTATTGACAAGTTTAGAGATTTCTTGATTGGCTGGGGTGAATAATCGATTGGCTTCCTTAGCTAACCTGGACTCCTCATCGGTCAAGGTCGTTGCCATATAGCCATCCCACTTCTCACTGATATTTCGACTGGACTCAGTCATTGCACGACTGGCTTCAGTGGCGCTGAACATCCCGGCATTGGCTTTATTGATCGCATCGATAACCGAAACCGCGTAGTCATCTCCGATAATTTTAAGATCTTCCAGAGGGACAACCCTGTCGTTATATATGCTTACAACACCTGTTTCGATTTTCCCCATCATGTTGACCGCTAGAAAACAGATGCTGATTAATAGAATTAACGGGACTAACAATCCCAGTGTCATTTTTTGTTTAATCTTTAAATTGACCATCACACTACCTACCGAGTCAGGTTTATCACCTCCTTTGTTCCAGCTCAGCCATTCCGTTTTTCGAGCCCTAATATTAAGCATAACAAACAATAAAAAATACTGGACAAATTTTGCTCTTACCAACAGTCACTTAGCAACAGATAACTCTAATTTAATTGTGAAAATGAATATAAGACAAAGGATTACTCTATTTAATAAGGTTTAAACAGAAGATGTAAAATATTGTTGGCACGATTAAAAGCTGATAATTAAGAGGTTTACTGTTAAACGGGGTTTAATGAGTTATTTTCGACGACCTTCACCCGCACGGGTTCACTGGCTGACGTTTTGTCGCTGGCCATTTGCTCTATCACAGATATTTGCGCTAAAGACCTTTAGATTCAGGCCCTAGCGCAATTGAACGGTATAATATTATTTCACCACCAACACTGGGCATTCGGCTCCACTTGCAATGGCTTCAGCGACATTCGGATGCAGAAAGTGGCTCAGACCTGTGTAACCATGACTGGCCATGACTATCATCCCGGCATTAATCTCTTTAGCCGCATCCAAAATTTGTTTAGTGGCATGTCCGTGGCGGATCAATACCTCAATTTTCACCTCAGTATCCAAGTCCGCTATCAGCACTTGCATCTTTTCAGCAGCCTCTCCTCCCAACCGAGTCGCTAGTTCCTCGGATGTCACTGACAAGACCCGTGTGTGTTTATCACCAAAAGGCTTATCTATCACGTGCAATAAACAGATACCGACTTGATAATGTCGAGCCATTTCCATGGCATAACCCAAAGCATGAGATGCTGTCTCGGAAAAATCGGTGGGACAGAGTATTTTACGAGTGCGCATTATTTTCTCCTATCTCCATTTAAATAATAACTAACTAACTAATAGTTAATTTAAATCTAGATGACTTTCGCCGATGCAACCAGTTTTAGCGTTAAGATTCCACGAATTTTAATTGCCTATATTTAAATTTTAAGAAAATCTGACATATCCTCAGATATCTAGGCACGAGGAGCCTAGGGTCTAAGGTCTGGAAACTAGAACCTCGCGACTCGTTCCTAGAATCAGCAGCTTTTATCATTCCACTCTCTCTATCACCATAGCGATCCCTTGCCCCACGCCGACACACATGGTGCATAGCGCCAGTTTTCCCTGAGTTCGCTCTAGCTGATAAGTCACACTGGTGGCCAAACGAGCGCCACTCATACCCAGAGGGTGCCCGAGTGCGATAGCGCCACCCTGTGGGTTTATTCTAGGGTCATCATCCTTTAACCCAAGCTCACGAGTACAGGTTAATGCTTGGGCGGCAAAGGCTTCATTAAACTCGAGAATATCCATGTCATCCAGAGTGAGTGCTAACCTTTTAAGCAACTTTCTGGTCGCTGGAACCGGGCCCAATCCCATGACCCTTGGAGGGACGCCCGCAACGGCCATACCCAATATTCTGGCTTTGGGCTTAAGGTTATATCGCTTAACCGCATCGCCAGAGGCAAGCAGCAGAGCAGCGGCGCCATCGTTAAGCCCCGAGGCGTTACCCGCCGTGATTGAGCCGGCATCGAACAGGGGCCTTAACTTGGCAAGCTTATCCAGACTCGTCCCACGCAGATGTTCATCTTGATTGAAGATCACCGGATCGGCTCGGCGCATAGGAATGCTCACCTCGATAATCTCTTGGGCCAGTCGGCCATCCTCTTGTGCCGCCGCCGCTTTTTGCTGACTCCAGAGCGCAAACTTATCCTGATCTTCACGGCTGATGCCAAAGTCATGAGCCAGATTCTCAGCCGTCTGGGGCATAGCCTCGGTACCATAGTCGGCATCGAATTTAGGATTGATAAAACGCCAGCCCATGGTGGTGTCATAGAACTCGGTTGAACGTGAGAAGGGGGTTGTGGCTTTAGGCATGACGAAGGGGGCGCGGGACATACTCTCGACACCACCAGCAATCATCAAGTCGGCTTCACCACAGCTGATCGCGCGAGCCGCATCGCCAATGGCATTAAGACCCGAACCACACAAGCGATTGACCGTACAGCCGGGGACTTCTTGAGGCAGGCCGGCAAGCAGCGTCGCCATTCTGGCCACGTTACGATTATCTTCGCCGGACTGGTTAGCGCACCCCAGCAACACATCATCGACAGCCTGCCAATCGACTCCCGGATTTCGCTCCATCAATGCCTTAAGTGGTAAGGCCGCTAAGTCATCGGCCCGAACGGAAGATAACGCCCCACCATAGCGTCCTATCGGTGTCCTGACGGCATCGCAAATATAGACATCTTTCAGCTTATTTGAACTCATGTTAATGACCTTCTACTAATAAGAACATTGGCTTAATTTTACGAAATCCATCCAATAAGACCTGGGTAAAGAGGTTTACCTCTTTACCCGTCATCTCGGTCGACAGCGTACCCGAACAGGTGTTGATCATCATAAATCCGTTATCGAACAGATGGTCCACCAGCGCAGTTCTGATACGGCTCTCCTTGGCATCGGCAAAGGAGTCACGATAGTTCTTCGGCGGGTTAGCCTTCATATGAATTCGGAACATGGAGCCATCACCGGTGACACAAGCGGGAACATCGGCTATCGCAATCACTTCACTGATTTGAGACCTAAGCTGCTCACCCAGCTCATTGAGTTTAGCCACGGCTTCTCGATCGAACAGTGTCATGGCGGTTAAGCCCGCCACCATAGTGATCGGGTTAGCCGAGAATGTGCCTGAGTGAGGAAACAGCACCTTATCTTTGAGCGGGTTCATCACATCCATCACCTCACTGCGACCAGCCAGTGCGCCGACCGGGAAGCCGCCCCCTATCATCTTACCCAGAGCGGTCAGATCGGGACTGATGGGATAGTTATCCTGTGCACCGCCATAACCGTTACGTAAGGTGATCACCTCATCGAAAACTAACAGGGCATTGTGCTGAGTCGTCCACTGTCTGAGCGCAACCACAAACTCCTGCGAGGCAGGGATGAGGCCCACACGGTGAGGCAGAAGATCCACCAACACGCAGGCTAACTCATCCTTGTGCTTATCTAAGATATTGATGGCTCGCTCAACATCGTTAAAAGGGATCACCACCACATCCTTGAGTGTGGCTTCGGGTGTGCCGTAGGCGACAGGCACACTATTGGGACTTGACTCATCTCCCCAGTTAGCAGGACTGGCGGTTTGGCTCACCTCGGCATGATCATAGAGGCCATGATAAGCCCCCTCGACCTTGGCAATTTTAGGCCTTCCTGTATAGGCTCTCGCCGCCTTCAAACAGCTCATCACCGCCTCTGTGCCTGAGTTGACGAAACGGATCTTCTCGAAACTCGCATTGCGACTACACAAGTGCTCGGCGTAATCGATTTCAACTTCGGTCGCTAAGGTAAACGCACTGCCTTTATTGAGCTGCTCGGTGACATTGGCGACAATCAGAGGGTGAGCATGCCCATGGATCAATGCCGCCATGTTATTGGCAAAATCGATACGCGTCACACCTTCGATATCGGTGACATAACAGCCCTTCGCCGACTCGGCATAGAGAGGGTTAGGGCTTCTGAGCACCGTATTACGGCTGCAACCACCCGGCATCAAGGTTAATGCCTTCTTGTAGAGTTCGGCGCTACGGTCGGGCGAGGTTGGTTTTTTATTGCTATGGATATCGTTTTTATTATCTTCCATCTTTCCTATTCCGGTTCACAAACGTTGTAGGGGTCTTGCTACTAGCTGGCACTATGGCTTTAGGCTTTAGGCTTTAGGCTTTAGGTTTTAGACTTTGGCTTTAAGCTTTAAGCTTTAGATCTAAACCATGGCGGCATAAACTATTCACTTAAATTAGGGGCGAAGCAGTTCACAACCGGTGCGCTGCTGCACATAGTCAAAATCGACACCCGGCGCCAGCTCGACCACCTCTAAACCTTGCTCAGTAACCTTGATAACGGCCAGATCGGTATAGATGCGACTCACCACCCCGCGTCCCGTCAGCGGGTAACTGCAATAATCGATCAACTTGGGCTCGCCCTGCTTAGTCGTATGCTGAGTGATAACAAAGATGGTTTTAACCCCGGCGACCAGATCCATGGCCCCCCCTACGGCAGGAATGGCATCGACGGCACCCGTTGACCAATTGGCCAGATCCCCCTTAGCCGAAACCTGCATCGCACCCAACACACAGACATCGATATGTTTGCCACGGATCATGGCAAAGCTGTCGGCATGATGAAAATAGGCCGCGCCAGCTATTGCGCTGACAGGTTTCTTACCCGCATTGATAAGCTCAAAATCTATCTCATCATCTTCTGGTGTCGGCCCCATTCCCAGCAAGCCATTCTCGGTGTGGTAGATCACTTCACGTCCCTGCGGAACATAGCGAGCGACCTTTTCCGGGATCCCTATACCTAAGTTTACATAGGCACCGTCGGGAATATCCTGAGCGGCCTTATGCGCCATCTGCTCACGATCCCAACCTATCCCAGCTGATTCATCATTATGATTGTGTTGACTTATTTTACTCATAAATAGACTACTCATGGTTAGGTTGCTCATGGATAGGTTACTCCGGCATTGACTAACTTCGACTCTTGAGCCGGGTTTGCCACGGTCACGATACGATTAACAAAAATGCCGGGGGTGACGACAACCTCGGGATCGATATCACCCGCTTCGACAAATTGTTGGGTCTGCACTACTGCGCACTTGGCTGCCATCGCCATGATGGGGGCGAAATTTCGCGCCGTCTTGTTGTATATCAGGTTGCCATAACGGTCGGCCTTGAGACTCTTTATCAGGGCAAAATCGGCCTTCAGACCACGCTCTTGTACGAACTCTTGTCCATCGAATATCTCATGTTTTTTGCCATCGGCCAGCGGCGTCCCTACTGATGTCGCCGTATAGAAGGCCGGGATCCCGGCGCCTCCGGCGCGGATCCGTTCGGCAAGCGTGCCCTGAGGCACTAACTCGAGCTCTATCTTGCCGGCACGATAAAGATCGGGAAATACCGTTGAATTGGCGGTTCGCGGGAATGAGCAGATCATCTTACCAACCTGGCCATTCTCAATCAGAGCCGCCAGACCCACATGGCCGCTACCGGTATTATTATTAATCACGGTAAGATTGCGGGCACCGTGATCGATCAAGGCATGAATAAGCTCTATCGGACTGCCAGCCTCACCGAAACCACCTATCATCACAGTCGCGCCATCGAAAATATCGGCCACCGCCTCGGCACATGACGCTATACGTTTATCTATCATATTTACAACACCTTATGATTATTAATTTAAACGCTGCTGCAGCGCATCTGCCAGACCCGTCTCGATCTCTTTGAGTTCATCTTCGAAGAAGAACTTATCGGTATCCAGTGGCGTGAGGAAGTCGACCTTATTCTCCTTCTCATCATATTTAGCCAAGATCACTCTATCCATCCATTCCATGTTTCTGGCCTCGGTAAATTGCAAGGCGAAACACTTCTCGCCATTCACCACCGAAGTCCCCAAGATGGCTAATTTTCCTGCCGATATCGTCATGGAGATATGACGTGAAGGACGATTGATGGAGGCGAGTGAGCGATAGATACGATTAAAAATCTTGCTCATATCGGCCAGCGGCGCGGTGTAGTAATGATGCTCGCCGGTTGGGCGGGCGCAATACATGGAATGGAAGCCCACACACATCATGCCCAGAATCGTGGCCAGATCGATCCAGTTTTGAGAGGAGCGTTCAACATCGACATTGCCCGCTTCATCTTTGAACAGGCTGATATGGTTCATCATCGGACTCTGACTACGAATATTCACCCCATGATTTTGCAGACGACGAATCGCCGCTATGGTGCTTGGGTTGAGTAACTCCCGCGGCGTAGAAAAGTGGGCCATCCACGCCAGTTGCACGCCGTTATCACGCAGAGTGTCGAACAACTCCAACATAGGTTGATACTTTTCAGTTAACACCATCTCAGGTTGGAAGGTCAGCGCCCGGGTTGCCAGGCGGACATTTTTAACATGTAGCAAAGAGGGATCTTCGATAAGCGGCATCACATACTGGCGTAAGCGGCTCACCGGCATATAACCACCATCACCACCTGTGATCAAAATATCGGTCACTTCGGTATGTCGTCTCAGGTATTCATGCAGTTGGGCAATATCTTTTTGGATAAACATATCTTCATCGCCACGGACCTGAGCGTGCCGGAAACAGTAAGTACAGAAGGAGAAACAGTTTTGGGTGGTTTTATCAAACACCAGCTGGCACTGGGGATACTTATGCTGGCTGCCATCGAGAAACTCCAGCACGCCTTCATCGTTTACAAACCAAGGCTTATTTAGCTGCTGATTGCCGTCGTGTGGATTGGTCTTCTCCATATAATCGATAGCAATCTGAGTGCGGGCCTTAGCATCCTGACTGTCCACATATTGCTGCGTGGTCTGCTCATCGATCATCCCGGGTTGCGGGAACACCAGCTGGAATACTGAATCGGTTGGATAATCATCCCAATTGATGCTGTTCAGTGTGTGGCGCGTCGCCAGGAAACGGTACACCTCGACAAACAGTTCACGCTCGTCGATGGCACCGATATCTATGCCATTCTTATTCAGTATCGCGCAGACTTCTCGAAATCCGGACAAGCCCGTGTAGTGATCTTTCTCAATAAAAAGAAACTCACGGCTTTCGAGAAAACCTGAGTGCTGGGGATAGGAGGCATGCAACCTGCTAAGCAATCCTGCCGGCAACAACCTCTCTTGGTTGATGATATTCATCGTCTCATCACTGTACCCGTATCGGGTCATTGTCTGTTCGACAGCAGCGGTGTTAACGACTAAATGCTTTTGCGGGCTTGAGGTTGTGATAATGCGTTCGGCAGAGTTCTGATTGCTCATTATTATGTCCTATCAGTGATTTGTCTCCCCTATCGAGGAGCGGTGCTCTTCTTAAACACGTTTTAATATGAGTTTTAAGTAAGCACTTTTTAATAAAAATATTTCTAACACGAGCTGTTAAACACAAGCTCTTCAAAAAGAGCTTTTGAACAAGAGCTTTTCAACAAAAGTAGTAAATCAATCGTAAAACGACAGCTCTCGACGGTTAATTATTAACCATACAATTTTTAGGGACATTGATGAAATACAATCTTTTTATGCCGTTCATAGCCAAAGCCTATGGCTAGAGCTTGTTTACATAGAAAAGCCTGAGTAGACTGAGAAGCAGAGAAAGTCGCGAGAATAAGACAAGGCTAAGAATGTTTCGAAGATCGAGTATAAACAAAGACAAGCTGCGATCACTCTAGCTCCTAGCTCGTGGCCCTGAAACATTCGCGGCTAAAGCCGCTCCTACATGGAGTCGCTCGTAGCTTAATAGGATTTTTAATGAAACTCAGATCGATCAAGTACTTTCAGTCAGTCTACGAACAGGGCAGCATCACAGGTGCAGCGCGTCAGTGCTTCGTTTCACAGCCTTCGATCACCGCAGCGATTTCACAGCTGGAACAAGAACTCAACATTGAGCTGTTTGTTCGTCATGCGGGGGGCGTCAGGCCGACTTCTGCGGCCGATAAACTCTATCCTCTTGCCAGAGAGATGAGTGATAACGAACAGTCAATTCTGCATCTTTTCAGCGATGGACCCACACCTGTTCCCCTGCGCCTGGGACTCATGCGTTCCTTGGGGGCCCAGCGCATGAGTGAACTACTCACCGAGCTGACTAAACGCATAGAGAATCTGGAATTAACCCTAGTTGAACCCGATGAGCCCTGCGATGCACGGGTGGTTTTATCTCAGTCTGCATCGAGTTGTGAAGACTTTATCCCGATCTGGGAGGACAGATATCAGCTTGCCATCCCCAGCAGCTGGTCATTAGCGACTAAGCCACTGATCTCTATCGAAGACCTTGCAGGTATCCCCTTTATTAACCGCACTCCATGCGATGCGCTGGAAAGATTAAAACAAGCCATGGCCGTTGAGGGCGTTCAGTTTCAGCCAAGAGCCAACATCCGAACCATAGAGTATGCTTGGCCTTTGGTCAGTGCCGGTGTCGGCGCCGCCCTACTACCTGACTGGCTGGAAATAAAACATAACGATGGCTTTGTGTTACGTCCTATCGCCAACGAGAAACTAATGAAAAGAATTGGACTGGCCTATCAAGCCAGTAGGATGAAAGAACCACTGATAGCTTCGGTGATATCGGTATGTAAATCGACGGCAAGGCAGGCATAAATATGTTAAGAAAGTTGATCAGGGAGGAACAACCTGATCGGGTCGCCGTGGTCTTCGATGCGAAAGGCAAGACCTTTCG
>SDWK01000500.1 GCA_004195335.1 Shewanella sp. | reverse complement strand
ATTGGTGACTCTTTTCTGTGGAGTTTATCTCGTTGTTTTTAATCTCTTTTTTTAAGTCAGTTGTTAGATATCTAATATGTGGAACTGTTATATTTAACTGCTGATTATCTGTAATGAATAATATCTTTATTTGATAATATGACCATGGGTTTGTTTTTGTTATTAAGTGGTGAAAATAATTGCATATATTTCAATTTGAGAGCAATACTTAATTGCAAACTAAATATAAACAGATGTTTTGGAGGTTTATCATGAACGCCACCGTCATACTCAGTTATACATTTATGTACTTTGTCCTGTTTGTTATCGTTCCATTAGTTGTCGTGACGTTTGTGATGACTTGTATTAAGTTTTTCCAAACAACCGACGTACAAATGGCAGCAACAGAAGTCAGCATCAAACCACACCTGCTCGATATGCAATCCATGCAGTTTTTAAAGACATTAAAAACCATAGCTAAAGGCCGTTACGACGTGCTCTATGATGCCTCTTTAGTGAATGTGGTCGACATTGACCAAACCGTTAAGAATCATGACGAGGTGAAGGAGTATATGGAGCACTGCCATCTCGATTATGTGGTCGTGGATAATGAGTCATCATCAGTCAAGTTAGTGATGATGAATCCTGAAGAGAGTACCAGCGATCAAGTCGAGTTTATCGAGAAGTGTTTGGCATACACAGGAGTGCAGTTTATCAAGTTAGATAAAGATAAGAACTGCGATGAAGCACTCATCAGAACCGCGCTTGTCGCATAGCCGATAATGGCATCGAACGACTCTGTTTGGTGCCACATTTCACCGAGACTTTAGCATTCATCTATCGATGTGAGGACAAGTTATGTCCAAATTACCCCGCTATTGGCCTGTGTTACCAGCAATCATCTGCTTAGTCATGATGGGTGCACCATATCCCGTCCAGGCAGAGCAAAATGAAACTCTGGTGATAAATCAAAACTCCTGCATGAAATGCCATAAACGCAATGGCGCCATGTTTGGACTACATGCTAATACCGCGCTTGCAATCCAGTGTCAGACTTGTCATGGGCAGAGAGGCAAGCACCCCAAGAAGGACTCGACAATACGCAGTTTTTCACATGATAGCGCGGCCCCAGTGGGCGAGCTGACGGGAACCTGCCTCGAGTGTCATGATCATGAGACCTTAGCCATGGCTGACTGGACCCACAATGTCCATGCCGACAAGGTCAATTGCGCTAGTTGTCACCAGTTGCATGTGGAATATGATCCTGTGTTGTTGAGCACGGCTCAAGAACGTAGCCAACTCTGCCGCGAGTGTCATCTGGTTAAATAGTGGGAGTATCAATGATGGATATCTCAAAAAGACATTTTCTTACCGGTTGCGGCACCCTGATAGCGGGGATCTCTATCTACTCTGTGGCGAGAGAACTTGCTGAATCTGAGGCTGGTGTCAGTGTCGACCAAACTCAAACCATCAAATATGCCATGGTACACGATGAAAATCTCTGTATTGGCTGCAATGCTTGTGAGCATGCCTGCCGTGAGGTCAATAATGTGCCTGAGGGCGTCTCAAGGGTGGTGATCAATCGTACCGGTCCATTTGGTGAGTACCCAGACCAGAGTTACCGTTTCAGTCGTAAGTCTTGCCAGCATTGTGAAGACGCTCCCTGCATAAAAGTGTGCCCCACGGGCGCCGCCTACATTGACTCCGAGACCGGAATTGTCAGTGTAAACTCTGATAAGTGTGTCGGTTGCCAGTATTGCATTGCGGCTTGCCCCTATCAGGTCAGATTTATTAATCCTGTGACTCAAACGGCCGATAAGTGTGATTTTTGCAAAGAGACTCAGCTAAAGCAGGGTAAACAACCGGCTTGCGTCGAGGCGTGTCCGACCCATGCCTTGGTCTTTGGTAATATAAGAGATCCTAACTCTGAGTTAGTCAAAACATTAAAATCGAAACCGACTTATCGTGCTAAAACGAATTTAGGCACCCGCCCTAAGTTGTTTCATGTATCGACTATTGATGGGGAGATAGTGTTATGAGTGCATTTCATTTCGAAGGATTAGTCTGGCATTGGCCTATCGCTATCTACCTGTTTCTGGCTGGTTTGTCGGCAGGAACGGTATTTTTTGGCATCTTGTTGAAACATTTTAAGTTAGGCAAAAAGGCCTATCAATCTCGATTTATTCAAGCGGCGGCCCTGATCGCGCCCGTTACGGTTTGTGCGGGGTTAGGTATTTTAGTTATTGATCTCACTAAGCCTTTCGATTTTTGGAAGATCCTGGTTTTTTATAACTCTACTTCGGTGATGTCGATGGGCGTGCTGGTATTGATGGTCTATCAGCTGATGTTATTTGCCTGGATAGGGGCCATATTCAGTACGCCTGTGGTTCAGTGGTGTGAAGGCCGTTGGGGCTTAGTCACGAGAGGCTTGATTAAATTACAGCAATGGGAAGATGTGATCACAGGAATACTACTCATATTATCTTTATCATTAGGCGCTTATACCGGATTTTTGCTGTCAGCCTTAATCGGGTTTCCACTGCTCAACAACCCTGTTTTGCCAGTCTTGTTCTTGGTATCGGGTCTCTCCTCTGGAGCCGCGGCGACCTTGCTGGTCGGTGTATTGCTCAAAGGGAACCCAAATGGTATCGAGGTGCGATTTATCCACGGGATTGAGATCCCCATGATACTCATTGAGATGGCGATACTCTTTACCTTCTTCGCCGGCCTTATCTTATCGGGTGGACAGAGTCAGGTTGCGGCGTTTAATGCGCTGGGTGAAGGCTTCTGGGGCTGGATATTTTGGGGAGGAGTCGTCGGTTTAGGTTTGACACTACCGCTGGCGTTCAACCTATGGATGAAGGTCTCTGCCGATAGAAAATTTGCCTATGTCGCGGTGACGGCCAGCTTCAGTTTAGTGGGCGTGTTATTGCTGCGTAACTTTATTCTCTATACCGGACAGATGACGGGGACCTAGTTAGAGAGTTCGTGGCTGATAGCTAGAAAGTGATTGGGGAGTAAGTTAGTAAATAGAGTTAGGTGGGGGGTTAGCGAAAGGAATAGTGGTGTGCTCATATTGGTGTTCTTACTTTGAAACTCCAGTTTTAGAGAATAGAGCATAGAACACAGGGCAAGGAACTCGTTTCCTTGTCTTTTTTTATGCGCGCTTAAGCTGTTTTATTATCTCTTTGGTGAAAACCTCTTTGAGTATTTGTAATGCTCGGGGTAAGATCGACCGCATAAGCTAATCAAGGATGATAAGTATGAAACTTCTCTATAAACGTACTTCCTATAAACGTCATAGACCGTCGCGAAAGTCACTATCACACGTGTTTAAAACGGCACTATTTTCTACTTCGTTAATTGCCACTTCTGTTATTACTGCTTCCCTGTTTCCCCTTGTCACTAACGGTCAGGCATTAATCTTGGATAATTTTCTCGACGGCGTTGAGGTCAAACATGAATTGCCCATTTTTAGTCAACAGGTTAGCTTTAATCTGCCAAAGGGGTGGAAGCTTGCATTCAATGAGCAGCAAGCCGGTATGTATGCCGCTGAGTTTGTTCCGGCAAACCAGGAGTTAAGAGCCTGGTCTTCGATGTTCTGTGTGCAGGGCTTTGAAGGGTTAAGTGAAAATATTCAGCCTGAAGAATTTCTCGATTCGCTGGCAACGGCCTACAGAGAAACCTGTGAGGGTGACGTTATTTATACTAAATTGGGTGAGAATGAAGTCGATGGCCTCGAGGGATTCAGTGCAATTTTAGGCTGTACCCGCATGCCCGATACCCATAAGACGACCCGTTTAACGGCTACCGGCACAGCTTCGGTGCAGCAGGGAGAAATAGGGCATTACACTGCGATCTCCGGGGTAGAAGATCTCTATCTGTTGCATCAATCCAAACGCGGTGACGTATTCAGTTCAGATAAGCCGCCTTTGGAGTCGTTAAATCATAGGGCATTTATGGCGGCTATCTCTCCTTTGAGACTCAGCCGTTGATTGACTCTGGATAGGAAGTTTATTGTTCTTCGTAAATATTAGACATTTATACGTATAGACGTCTATAATGCGGCCAATCGTGATCCGGTTGTTAATCTGGAGACGTTTTAGAGCAAATCAATAACAAGATTTATGCTGTCAATCTTTTGTGGTGCCTGTTCTGTCTGCTTTTGGTGCGATGTGAGTTTTAGTGCAAACGCCTTGAGTGAGAGAGAAAGGATAATCGGGAAGCCTGTGAAAATCTGGCACTGCCCCCGCAACGGTGAAAGGTGAAAGTGAGGTGCGTCTATCTATTACACTGATAATGGAAGGACGTTAGAAAAGCCTCTACTTGCTCGGATAAAGGTCTTATGATCTTACCGAATAGCCTCAGTCCGGAGACCGGCCCATTAGATGATTTTGAGATTTCGGCGGGCAGATCTCGAAATGCGATAGAGTGATCGAGTTCAGTTAACTGAACTTGGCATTGTCGTGACATCTTTGCCCCGTTTTCCTTTCAGGAGTTAAAGGTAAAATGGGTACTCAAGCTAGACAATCAAACAACTTATCAAAATTAGCCATGTTAATCGGCAGTGCTCTGGCCTTGTCGGCAACATCAACTGTGGCTTTCGCGGCAGAATCCTCGCCTGTAAATCAAACCAATGTAAATGACAGCACGACCAGCAGTGTCGATGAAGTGATTACCATCATAGGTCGCAGTGAAAATACGCCATTGAACATTGCCGCGAATGTGAACATTATCGATGCGGCGACCATTGAGATGAGCGGCGCGACGACTTTGACCGAAGTTCTGCGTGGCCAGAGTGGCATCCAGATCTCTGACTCGAATTCCGGCGCTGTGTTCGCTATGCGTGGATTTTCTGCCAGCCAAGCGGCTAACAACACGCTGATCTTAGTCGATGGACGTCGTTTGAATAATATCGATATTGCGGCGCCAAGTATCAATGCCATCCCACTCAATCAGATAGAGCGCGTCGAAATATTATCTGGCAGTGCCGGTGTACTCTATGGCGATCAGGCGGTAGGCGGTGTGATTAATATCATCACCAAGGCGCCAAACAGCTCGGGTGGTGGCATTCAAGTGTCTGGTGGCAGCTTTGATACCTATGAAGGTAAAGGTGATATCTCAGGCGCTATCAGTGATACCTGGCGTTACTACGGTGCGGCGAGTTACAACCAAGGTGATAACTATCGTGAGCACAATGCCAACAAGACCTCGTCTGTATTAGGTCGTCTGCAATATGCCGATGAGCAACAGGACTTTTTCGTTGAGGGCAGCCATTACAGCAACGATCGTGAGTTGGCAGGGGCACTGACCGACGATCAGATTAAAGATGATCCTCGTCAGTCGAATGCTACGTCACCAGGTGCATATGATAGCTATATGCATGAGATGACGACGGCTGCACGGAGTGGGTATAAGCACCAGTTGAATGATGAATGGTCGATTGGTGCAGACCTAAATTACTCTGACACCCTAATTACAGGCCTTAATGATTGGGGTACGTCGAGAAGAGATACACGCTCATTATTAGAATTTACACCTAAAGTTGTCGCGAACATAGCAACTGAAAAGGGTGAGCTGAATATCGTCACCGGTATCGATCTGAGTCGTGGAGAGTCTGAATTTAGCAATGGTCGTGGTAATGTTCAGAAGCAAGCCAGTGCCTATGTGCAAGCGACGGTACCATTATCGAAGAGCTTGAGTTATGTGGTGGGTGGTCGCTATGCAGAAGTGACTGATGAACTGGCTGATCCTAAATCATACCCCGAGGGTGTTGAGTTAGATCAAGATGCTCACGCCTTCGAATTGGGTCTTAACTATCGTCCGAGCACTGCTCACAGATTCTATCTGCGCGCCGATGATAACTTCCGCTTCGCTAAGGTCGATGAGCAAGCTTATACACCTGCCAGTGTTGTTGGCCTCAAGCCGCAGACGGGTCGCTCATACGAAGCCGGCTGGGACTGGAACCCTAAGTCTCACACGCTACGTTTGAGTGCATACCGTTTAGATCTTGAAGATGAAATCGTATTCGATCCGAGCGCCGAAACCCCAACTGGTGGTAGCTGGCCTGGTGCCAACGTGAATGCCGATGCGTCTCGTCGCTACGGCGTGAGTGCCGATTGGGATTGGCAGTTAACAGATAAAGTGCAATTGGGCGCCGAGTATAACTATATCGATGCCGAGTTTACCGAAGGCATTAATGAAGGTAAGCAACTCTCTTGGGTGGCTGAGCACACGGGGCGCGGTTACTTCAGTATCGATGCCAATCAAAACTGGCAGGTGTTTACCGAATTAGTGTATACCGGTGAGCGTTTCATCGAAGGTGACAATGGCAATGCCGATCCTAAGCTGGACTCATACTGGCTGACTAATCTAGCGGTTAACTTCACCCGTGATGCCTGGCTTGCCAGCTTCCGCGTCGATAACCTATTCGATGAGCAATATGTCAGTGCCGGTTATTACAGTAGCTGGGGTAATGGCTATTATGCAGGAACTGGTCGTGCCCTTCGTTTGACGGCAAGCTATCGTTTCTAGGTAAGGTCTAGAATTTAGGTTCGAGAGCCTTACGCATTTCTTTAAGCCAGACCTTAGGTCTGGCTTTTTTATGTGTTAAATTCGGGCTAAGGACTAACATTCACCTCTGTCTCATGACGGGTGTTGTGCAGCGGATAACGGACTGAGACTACGAGCTTCGACATTCTCCATGTAGGAGCGGCTTTAGCCGCGAATGTTTAAGGGCGACGAACTACGAGCTACGGTCAGAATAGGAGAGGGGGATGAAAAAAGTATTAGCCGGATTGTTCTCGATAAGTTTATTGCTACTGTCGGCTTGTTCGGGCCCTAAGCTTGAGCCGCTGTCGAGTGATGCCGAGATCTGGGCATTTGGAGATAGCCTGACCTATGGCAAGGGGGCGGCAAGCGGGCAAGATTATCCGGCGGTGTTGGCTGGTCTCTCACTGAAGCGGGTGATCAATGCCGGGGTATCCGGTGAGACTACCACGCAAGGGCTGGATAGGCTGGCGCAGCTTTTAGAATACGATTCCCCAGATCTGCTGATTTTGATGGAAGGTGGTAACGACTTCCTGCGTAACCATGATATCGGCCTGACTAAGGCAAATCTGGCGCAGATGATAGAGCTGGCCCAAAGGCGTTCTATTCCTGTCGTGCTGGTGGCCGTGCCGCAGAAGAGTATTTTTCTCTCACCGGCAGAGATCTACAGTGAGCTGGCCGAAACCTACGGGGTGATCCTCATAGAAGATGAGTTAACGGATCTATTGAAAACGCCTTCAATGAAGTCAGATACAATTCATCTAAACGGTTCCGGCTACAGGGCGTTAGCGGAAGTTATTTATCGTCGTCTTATTCAGGTTGAAGCACTGTAGACTCAACGGCTTATATTCGATCGCTATTGAGTGAGAGAGGAGTGGTGCAATAAAACCACAACATCTATCTGTGTGCTTGAGCCGTTATAAACTGGTGATAATTGTTTCAAGGGATAGTATTCTTCGAATCTATGATTTTCGAACCTATGATTATGGCGATAAAATGACCATACTTCAGGAGGAGGGGATTTTCTCGAAGCTTATATTGCCCTTTTTTATTTGCCTAATGGAGTGATATTATCCTTGCGATCAGACATAAGGCAGATAAATCGAGTAAAAGTATTCATTTAGTCGAAATCAACTTGACCATAGTAGCCTTTTTATGGGTAAACTCCCCGATAACATATGGTGTCGTGCCATCATAAAAAGTAGGTTAAATAGTTCTCATGACAGATCTTGAGCATCAAGTTTTCACTCAAGTACGCGCAATTATTAGTAACGAAGAGCAAGTAATTGGTCGCCGGGGGATATTGATCCCGTTAAAGAAAGCCATTATTGCCGATGGCGATATTCGTAATGTAATCGATATTGTCTCATCAGATCCCGCTTTAGCGGCTCATATGCTATGGCGCAGCCAGTCGGCTGCATGTGTCGGTGGTCAGCCATCAAAAAATCGCTCTCTCAAAGATGCCCTGGTTAGATTAGGTCAGGTCAACATCTATCGCTATGCATTCACTTTTTATCTTAAAGAGCGTCTCGACGAGTTGCCGCAGCCTTATAAGAAGCTAGTGTTTGGATATTGGGCGCTGACCGAGAGTATTGCTGCCGATGCCGTCGACAGTTTGCATATGATGGAAGGGGTGGATATTAATCCCGATGAGGTGCAGACCTTAGCCCTGTTCAGCGTGTTTGGCGAAATTATTGCGCTGACCGCATTTGCCTATCTGAATGCTGAGTCGGAAGAGTCGTTCCCTTTGAGTATCATCAAGTCACTCATCGATAACCAAAAGCAGACATTAACCATCGAAGCGTTCGAATCCTTGGGGTTAGATGAAGATCTGAAAGATGAATTTATGATTGCTCATAATTTACGACAGACTCGCGATCCTAATTCGCCAGGTCTGGTTCTTCGTCGCGTCTTGTCGATGAGAAATCAACTGCTTAAGCCTTTGTAAGAGAAGGTTTTAGGTTAGAGCTACGAGTTTAGAGCTTGATATAAGCCCAATAAAAAACCTGCATCTGTGCAGGTTTTTTTATGGAGAATGTTCGATGGAGGAGACTTAATGCTGTTAAAAAAACGGAGTAAAAAGCTGGATGCTGCTCTTTTACAAAGAATGAGTTCAGCAAGACAAGAAAGAGGCTAGCGATCTTAGATCTTAGCTGTTATTCGCCGCTTTCTTTGTACTGCCTTTAGCTCGTTACTCGCGACTTGCTTAGTACAGACTCTCGCTCGAATCTTTCCCCTCTTACTCGTTACTCGTAACTTTCTTAGCTCTGTCTTTAGCTCGCAGTCTGATTTTTAATTCAATTTATGCTGTTTCACCAGCCCTTCTTTAGCGACTAATTCTAGCCATTTTTGTGCCAAGCTGGCATTGACACCATCTTTTCTATAAGCCCCAAACAGTGGACGTTTGAGTCCTTCTGGGCCTAATTTAACCGCGGTGAGGTTTAAGCCATAAGACTCGCTGATAGACCAAGTCGGCAGGGCGGCTATACCGTCTTTGCAGGCGATACGTTGCAGCAGCATCATAGTGAGATCGCAGCTAATTTGCTCGCCTGGCTCAATGCCGGCAGGCTCCATGAAATGTCGATACAGATCTAATCGCTCCAGTGGTACCGGGTAGCTGATGATGGTCTGCTTCTCCAACTGTTGCGGTGTCACAAACTCCAGTGAGGCCAGTGGATGATCGTTAGCAACGACAAGCTTGACCTCGAAGTCGAACAGATGCTGATAGGCAAGGGCCTGACCGGGAACCGGATCGGAGGTGAGTACCACGTCAAGCTCCCCCATCTCAAGTGCATTGAGTGAGTCGAACAGGTGACGACTGGAGAGATCTAACTTGGCTTGAGGGTAACAGGTTCTGAACTCCTCCATCACCGGCATCAACCAGCGAAAACAGCTGTGGCACTCGATACCGACTCCCAACTGATTGTGGTCAACATTGAGCCCTTGCTTCAGATCATACTCAGTTTCAATCACCTTAGGCAAAATCTCCTCGGCAAGGTTAAGCAGTCTGGTCCCCTCCTGCGTAAATGAGAGCGGTTTGCTCTTTCTGACAAAAATTGAGGAGTTAATTCGGGTCTCCAGCTCTTTAATTTGATGGGAAAGCGCCGACTGAGTAACGAAACGTTTCTTGGCGGCACCAGCAAGGCTACCACTCTCCTTCAAGGCAACTAATGTTCGTAAGTGTCTAAGCTCTATCATATATATCCCATTTATTCCTACATGAATTTTGCTCATGTGGCGCTTGAAATCAATTCGTTTGTCAGCAGATAGACTATCACAATAAACTTCTGGACGTCCAGACGCCCAAACATGTATTTGCATCGACAGATGTTAAATCACTACGAGTGACATAAAAAGACTCTTGACGCGTTCACTCTGAATTCTGCTCACATTAAAGCAAAAAAGGTATACAATATGCAAACATTGCAAGAGATAACGATAGCGAATTTAGGCTTTCCACGAATAGGTCGTCAGCGCGAGCTTAAGTTTGCTCAGGAAAAGTATTGGCGTGGTGAGATCACTCAGGTCGAATTGACTCAGGTAGGTAAAGAGCTGCGCGCTAGCCATTGGAAGTGGCAGGCTGACGCTGGCGTAGCACTATTGCCGGTAGGCGATTTTGCCTATTACGATCAGGTGCTCACGCTCAGTGCCACATTGAATGCTATTCCCAAGCGTCATCGAGGTGAGGAGCTGGCTGAGAAGGTCGATTTAGATACGCTCTTTCGGGTTGCCCGTGGTCGTGCTCCAACGGGTATTGATGCCCCAGCCGCGGAGATGACCAAATACTTTAACACTAACTATCATTACATCGTTCCTGAACTGGAAGAAGATCAACATTTCAGTATCGCCTTTGACCAGATATTTGATGAAGTCAGTGAGGCTCAGGCGCTGGGTTATCAGGCAAAGCCCGTGCTGTTAGGTCCGGTTTCCTATCTTTATCTGGCTAAGGCGGTGGGACATGACTTTAATAAGTTAACCCTGTTACCTCAGTTGCTTAAGGCGTACGAGGATATTCTAGGGCGCTTCACTGCTCAGGGCGTCGAATGGGTGCAGCTCGATGAGCCAGTTCTGGCGCTCGAACTCGATAGCGAGTGGCAAGGTGCGATCGCTTCGGCCTATGTAGCCCTGCAGCATGCCCGGGTTAAAATATTACTCGCCAGTTATTACGGTACGATTGCCCATCATCAGCCACTCGTTTCCGCCTTGCCTGTGGCGGGTCTTCATCTGGACTTAGTGACCGCACCCGAACAGTTAGCCGTGTTTGTGGCTCACCTGCAAGCGGATCAGATTTTATCGTTAGGGGTGATCAATGGGCGTAACGTTTGGGCGGCTGATATCGACTCGATTGCCCTGCGTCTCGCCTCTGTAGCGAACGATCTCAAGGGACGGGTGTGGATAGCGCCTTCATGCTCGTTACTGCATAGCCCTGTGGATCTGGAAGTGGAAACCGAGCTGGATGCCTCACTTAAGTCGCAGTTGGCTTTTGCGAAACAGAAGTTATCAGAGCTCTCTTTACTTAAACAAGTGCTAACGGCTCCTGATAAAGCAGAGTCACAAGCCATTATCGATAAATGTGTTGCGCGACGAAACGCACGGGCCGCAGCCGCAGATAAGCGAGTTTACGACAGAGTCGCAGCGCTTCGCGGTGATGATTATGAGCGTGATACCGTGTTTGCCGGCAGACAGACCCTGCAGCAACAGAAGTATCAACTGCCATTGCTACCGACCACAAGCATAGGGTCATTTCCACAAACTCCGGCGATTCGAGGGTTGCGTAGCCGCTGGCGTAAAGGCGAGATCACCGAAGCGTTTTATCACGATCAGTTACGTCAGGTGACCAAAGATACGGTCGAACGTCAGGTCAAATTAGGCATCGATGTATTGGTGCACGGCGAGGCCGAGCGTAACGACATGGTGGAGTATTTTGGTGAACAGCTACAAGGGTTTGGTTTCACAAAGTTTGGCTGGGTGCAAAGCTATGGCTCTCGTTGTGTTAAACCGCCGCTTATCTATGGTGACGTATCACGGCCTAAGCCTATGACGGTCGACTGGGCCGAGTACGCTCAGAGTCTGACCGAGAAGCCGGTAAAGGGCATGCTGACAGGCCCGGTGACCATTTTGCACTGGTCCTTTGCCCGCGAAGATATTAGCCGTGAGCAGATAGCGACCCAGATCGGCTTAGCGATTCGAGATGAGGTGATCGATCTTCAAAATGCGGGGATCGGGATCATTCAGATAGATGAGCCGGCGTTCCGTGAAGGGCTACCGCTGAAGAGGAGTGATTGGGATACCTACCTGCAATGGGCGGTGGATGCCTTTAAACTCAGCTCCGCAGGAGTGACTGATGAGACTCAGATCCACACGCACATGTGTTACAGCGAGTTCAATGAAACGATCAAAGCTATCGCTGCCATGGATGCGGATGTGATAACGATTGAGACCTCGCGCTCACGCATGGAGCTGCTCACCGCCTTCGAGGATTTCGAATACCCGAATGAAATTGGCCCCGGCGTCTACGATATTCATTCACCGAACACCCCAACAGTGGATGAGATGGTGGCACTCATCGAGAAGGCGGCTCATAAAATTCCAATCCGCCAGCTGTGGGTCAACCCCGATTGTGGCCTCAAGACCCGCACCTGGGATGAAGTCGAGCCCGCACTGAAGAACTTAGTTCAAGCGACTAAGGAGCTGAGGAGAAGGTTGGGTTAAAGCTGAGAAGTGACGAGTTCCTAGGTTCGAGTTTCGAGTTCAAGACAAAGCTGAGAAGGTTCGAGTCTTGAGGTTCGAGCTACTAGCTCAAGATTGAGCAGAGAAATCAGGAGTTCCTCGGTACTAGAACCTAGGAACTCCTAGCCACGAAGTGGCGTTCTATTAATCCAAGCGGGTAAATCCCGCGTAGTAGATCCCGGATAACAGTGCCATCTCTCTATGCCAGGTGGCCAGATCATCCTTGTTGAAGTCACTCAAGTTGTGATGACCACAGGCGCGGGCCATTACCTGCATCAGCTCTATCGACGCGCTGAAGAAGTTGGCCAGTTGTTGTGATGACTTGTCTATGTTGAGGCGTTGGCGCAGGTCGGCATTTTGAGTGGCGATACCCGCGGGGCAGAGGTTGGTGTGGCACATGCGCGCCGCAACGCAACCGATAGATTGCATCGCACTGTTGGAGATCGCTACGCCATCGGCGCCAAGGGCCATGGCTTTGACGAAGTCCATCGGCACTCGCAGTCCGCCGGTAACGATTAGAGTCACTCTGCCAGTCGCGCCTTGCTCATCGAGATAACGCCTAGCCCTTGCTAAGGCGGGAATGGTGGGGACACTGATATGGTCTCTGAACATCTCGGGGGCAGCGCCCGTTCCACCACCGCGTCCGTCGAGTATGATGTAATCGGCGGTGGCGTCGAGGGCAAATTGTATATCCCGTTCGATATGATTGGCACTGAGTTTAAAGCCGACGGGCACTCCGCCGCTGACTTCGCGCACCCGATCCGCGAAGCGTTTAAAGTCGCATGAATTTTTAAGCTCTCTGAAGGTGGGAGGAGATATGGCGGGCTCTCCTTCGGGGATGCCCCTAACCTGTGAAATCTTGCCTTGGTTCTTAATGCCGGGAAGGTGTCCTCCGGTGCCTGTTTTAGCGCCTTGTCCGCCTTTAAGTGAAAAGCCTGTATCGAAT
>SDWK01000072.1 GCA_004195335.1 Shewanella sp. | reverse complement strand
TAATTAGTCTTAAATATCCAGTTGGCAGTCACCGGTGGCGGTTCAGTCCAACGGAGTTTTGACGTCGGCGTGACGACGTAAAAACTCTTATTTCGTTATGTTGCAAGAGGGTACCTAGTGATGCTCTCCGAATTTCTTCAACGAACAATCATTCGCAAAAGGATGAGGCCTAAACATTGAAATCGCATGAAGAACTATTCTCGCTCGCTGAAAAGCTCAAAACGGCCACGAGCGCGGATGAGAATGTGGCAAATCCGGTAAATGATTTAGAGGAAGCCGTAGCGAAAGTGGGCCGTTCATTTTCAGGCTCCTGGCAGGGATACCACTCATATGTTTACTACGCTGAATTCTCGCCACCACCACCCGGAGCACATTTTAGCCAGGAGTGGGGTTTGAAGGATAGCTTTGGCTCAAGCCACGGCTCGCGTGGTGATTGGCGAGAGTACGACCCCGAAGACGTCAAAGCCCACATTCGAGAGTTGGCAGGTGAACCGAATCTCGAAGCCGCGCATAGAGCTGCCTACACTGCCGCCGAGACGTTCAATTTAGCAAAGTCAGAGATCATCTCTATTCTGCAAGGCGAGCTTGACGAACGCGATGATGGATTCCTGGAGAACTTGAATGCGGAAATGCAGAAACTAGAAGCGCTATCGACTTTTGAAGTTGCACAGCATCTTTCGCCCAAGGGGAAAATCATGACCCGCGACACCGTCACTTTAGGGCAGGGGACAAAAATACCACCGCACATAAGCCTCGATTCAGAGATCACGGCAATTCGCCATTCTTTCGCTATTTGTGATGCTGCCCGAGATGTCGCAACCAAAGCAGCATCGCACCTCGAACGTAAGCATCGGCGCACCAAAGCGGTTGAAAGAGTAGGGACAAATGTATTCATAGGTCATGGGCAGTCAGTTTTGTGGCGAGACCTTAAAGATTTTTTGCAAGACCGACTGAAACTGCCGTGGGATGAATTTAATCGTGTGCCGGTCGCTGGTGTCACGAACATAGCCAGATTGTCAGAAATGCTTGACGCCTCCGCGATTGCATTCCTGGTAATGACGGCAGAAGACGAAATGGCAGGTGGTGCACTTCAGGCAAGAATGAACGTTGCGCATGAAGCGGGATTGTTTCAGGGGCGACTCGGATTCAGTAAAGCAGTTGTGATGCTGGAAGAAGGCTGCGATCAATTCAGCAACATCGAAGGGTTGGGTCAAATTCGCTTCCCCCGTGGGAACATATCCGCCGTCTTTGAAGAGGTTCGCCGCGTGTTAGAACGAGAAGGACTGATTGAGTCAAAGTGATAGTCGGCCCGCCTGCCCTAGCCCGCCCAGGTTCTATGCTACATAACCATATAATCAGGCGGATGGAATATACAGTTGCGGGTCACGAATAAATCTCTACTAAATTGTACCTTCTCGTCGCCACCGCTTATCACCACCGTTATGTTCATCGGTGGAATATTCGAGCTGCGGGTCATGGCGGCTATTTTTGAAAGATATAAGGAAATAAAGTGGCAAAATCAGACCCTACAAGAAAGAAGCCTACTGAAAACATGGGGCTTGTTCTGTTTGATGAAGTTGGCGGTATTTGCCCTAAATGTACCAAGCCGCTCATGAGAAAAAGCAAGAGTAAAATGACTAAGCTTTTTGAAATTGCTCATATATATCCTAATAGCCCGAGAACTCATGAAGTTGAACTTCTCAAAAGCGAGGAAAGGCTAAGCGAAAATGTTGACGATGAATCCAATCTGATCGCCCTTTGCCGAGATTGCCATAAGATTTTTGACAATCCTCGTACCATTGACGGTTACCGTGAAATGGTTTCATTAAAGAAAGAACTTCAACGTTTATCTGGTCTAAAAAAAGGCTGGTTCGATAATTCTATTGATTATGAGATAAATAAGGTCATAGCATCATTAGCTTCATTTACGGGTGAGGCCTTAGAAGAGTTGTCACTAGAAGCGATTACGGTCGATTCAAAATCTGATGAAACATTGAACGGTCTGGTTAAGCTCAAGATCAAGAGTAACGTTAGGTACTTTTACTCGGATATAAAGTCTAAATTCGCTGAGCTAGACAAGGCAGAACCATATACATCAGACACGATCTATAGTCAGATAAAAACCTACTATTTGAAACTCAAGAAAAAAAACCTAGATCAGACTCAGATTTTTTCGGCCTTAACTGATTGGATAAAAAACAGTACTGATTGTGAAAATACAGAGGTATCAGAAATACTCGTATCCTTCTTTATTCAGAATTGTGAGGTTTACTCATGATTACTCCGAGTAAAACCATATCATTCAAAGATTCTATAGTTTTCAAGATGACTTACATTCTAGATGAGCAGTTTGATGAAATTTCTGTAGTTGAGTTATATAAGAATACTAAGCGGAAGTTTTTCGGGTTGGATGAGTTTATTTACGCTTTAGATGCCTTATATGTTCTTGGAAGAATTGATATTGATATTGAGATGGGGAAAGTCAAAAAATGTTAAGAGAGTTAAGGTGTGCACAATTAATTGAGAAAAAGCTAGAGTTCAACTCAGGGCTTAACGTGTTAACAGGCCCGGATGATGGAGCCAATTCGATTGGTAAATCATCTGTTTTAATGCTTTTGGACTTTGCATTTGCTGGGGATGATTTTATCAAGCTGTGCTCTGATGTGATTAATAATGTAGGTATTGTAACCATTGAAATGGATTTTGTTTTTGATGGTTACAAATATAGTTTTTCTAGAAGCACAAATGATCCCAAGGTTGTGTCATTTTTGAGTGAGGTCGATAGTCCTGAAAAATCTTTAGATGAATACAGAAATTTCCTCAAGAGTACCTATGGCTTCCCAGAGCACGGGTCGAGCTTTAGAAGTGCTGTTAACCCATTTTTCAGGATTTGGGGGAAGGATAACTACAACCCAAATAAACCACTGAACTCCTTTCCTAGTGAGCCCTATTCAAGCATTAAGCCCAACTTGCTTAAATTGTTTTCGCTGTATGGTGATTTAAGAGTGTTGGTGAAGGAAAAAACTGCAACTGAGAAGAAGAAGAACGTTCTCAAAGGTGCCTTTAATGAGGGCTATATAAAATCGCTCACTACAAAGCAGAAAGGAAAAAGCGAAGCAAGGCTGAAAGAACTTGAATCGGAAATTACAAAAATTAAGATTAGCCTAGAGAATTATTCTATAAACGCAAATCAAATCATCAACGAAGAAAACCTGAAAATTAAGTCAGAGAAAGATGATCTCGTAAACAGTCTTTTTCTCTTGCAAAATAGACTTAAAAGAACAGATAACAATCTGACTTATGGAAACACTATTAATAAAAAGAATTTCGATAAACTTAAGGTATTCTTCCCTGATGTTTATGCCGAAAAGTTGGCTAAAGTTGATCTATTTCATTCTGGAGTCACCAAAATTTTAAAAGCTGAATTGAGGGAAGAGAAAGCTTTACTGGAAGAGCAGATTGGATCTTTAGAGTTTGAAATCAGATCGGTTGAGTTGAAATTGCTTGAGTCTGCTAGAGCCGTCGGAAAACCTTCTGGCCTGGTAGATAAAATGTTGGAACTTTCTTCCGAAGAAAAAGATGTACGTGATCAAATTAGGTTTCGTGAAATAAAATCAACAATTGACGGTAAAGTTAGTGAAATCTCAGACAAAATTGTAGAAAACTCAACCAAGTCACTTTCTACTATTGAAAGTAAATTGAACTCAGCGATGTCAAAGTACATCAATAAGTTCTATAAGGGCAATCCAGTACCACCTAAGATAAAATTAACTGAAACCAGATATGAATTTAACCACAACGAAGATTCAGGTACAGGTAAAGCATATGCAAATATGATTGCCCTAGATATGAGCTATCTTGAGGAAACCTACCTTCCAGTTTTGATCCACGACTTGATTGTATTCTCAAATATCGAAGATCATGCTATTGAAGATATTTTCGAGGAATACTCATCAACTAACAAGCAAGTATTTATTGCAATAGATAAGGTCAACAGATTTAAAGAAGTAACTCAAAAATTAGTGAAAAGTAAAGAATTCTTAGCTCTTGGCTCAGACAAGTTAGCATTTGGGAAGTCGTGGAAAAAGAGAACATAACAAGTCAAATCACTCGGACGCAGCAAAGCTGCGCCGGTGTTTGGGAGAAAACGGGGTAAGGCCTGACATACGGTGATTCTCATCTCGCTCGAATAATAGCAGCCGGTTATCCGCATCACATCACCCAGCGCGGCAACAATCGCGCAACGGTTTTCTTCGATGACGAAGATCGGCAGACCTATTTGAAGTTGCTGCTGAAATACACCCGGAAATACAAGGTGTCCATTTGGGCGTACTGCCTGATGGACAACCATGTTCACCTTCTTGCTGTGCCGGAGACAGAGACTGGCCTGGCGCGAGGGATCGGCCTGACCAACATGCTGTATACTCAGTACCTGAACCGCAAGTTGGGTCAATCGGGGCGTATCTGGCAAAACCGTTTCTTTTCATGCATTGTCGAGAGCGATCAGTATCTTTGGGCCGTGGCGCGCTACATCGAGCGCAATCCGTTGAAGGCGGGACTAGTGGCAAGCGCGCAGGAATATCGCTGGTCCAGCGCCAACGCGCATATTACTGGAAGTAGCGACCCGCTGCTGGTGGATGACTCCTGGCTTGGGCCTGAAGATCGGGGAGGCTATACGAAATTCCTCGGAGCCGAAGAGGTAGAGTCGGACGAGGGTATCCGGCGTGCCACTCGATCCGGTCGCCCACTGGGATCGGAATCGTTTATCGATGAGATGGAATTTCGTTTTAGCCAGAGTTTGCGACCGGGCAAACCGGGGCGACCGAAAAAAAAGGGAAGTGCCCCCGATTTATG
>SDWK01000069.1 GCA_004195335.1 Shewanella sp. | reverse complement strand
ATCGAATAGGATTTTTTTCCTGCCTCAGCCGCTTTGGTATATTCTCTTTTGTCGAGATAGAGCAGCCCGAGGTTATAATATGCCTCAGCATTTCCATCATTCAATCTTATTGAGGTCAGGTAATTTTGTTCAGCTTGCTCTAATTTCCCCGTTTGGTGTAGATGAAGACCATACAAAAACCAGGTGAGAGCCGTCTGATCATTGATGCGCAGTGCGCGTTTGAAGTAACAATCTGCGGTATAGATGTTTCTCAGTTCGATGAACCTTTCTGCCCCCTTACGCTGCAATAGTCGAGACATGCTATACAGCGCTTGCAGGTGGTTGGGGAACTTTCTCAGGGTATAGTCGAGGTCATGATGTGGTGTTGTGTCGGTGCTGCCACTGATTAAGTTTTTCACATTGGCGGTAAAATGCGCTTTTTCGACGATGGGTAACATTTTTGTGAAATGCACTGGGTTGGTATAGTCGAAGGGGCCGTAGCTACCGGCATCCTGCTGGAGGTTTCCGCAGTTTATATTGTCCCTAGCATAGGCATAATTTGTACAGACTAAGGCTGCGAGAAGGCACAGAATTTGTGGTTTGTTTTTATTTGTCATTTCTGCTATCCGAAATAGATAAAGTTTACCCAGGCGATCAGCAGTACCCAGCAGCTGCCACTGGCATAGAATAAAATTCGCTGTTTCGCTGGCGAAGTGAGCAAGAAAGCGAGCAATTGCATCAACAGCGTGAACATGAACAGTGCTATCCCTAAATAGCTGACCTTAAGGCGGTAGCTGGTACGCGTTATAAATACATTGCCGTATTCATCGAAGGCTAGGTTGGTGTTGAGGTTAACACTGCGGATTCCTGTTCTGAAGTCTGTATTCAGGCGCTGTAATGGGTACGACGTACTGCGTTCATCGGTTTCTATCGTTAGGTGATTGTTTTTCTTGGCCACACGATAACGCTTGTCACACAGCTGCAGTTCAAAATCAAACGCATCGGCTGTATAAGCTTGGGTCCCGAAACTCCAACTGCACTCTCCAGAAGATACTGCAGGCGTTATTTGGCTGATATGCGTCAGGGCCGGCATGAGCCCGGTCGAGCGTGATTGTATTGTGTGGGTTCGATAGAGATTTTTTTGATATTCGACCCAGCCTAGCGATGAGTCCTGGGTGCCTGAGAGCGTCTTTATATCTCCTTGGGCGTCATAAATAAACAGACTCCTCATTTCGTTGCCTGACGAGCCTGCTATCAGGTACTCAGCAGGTCCTATTTGATCGACCTTTTTGTGATGATCCAGTGTCCAGTTCGTCTCCAGAGTGAACTGGTCACTGTTGCTGTCCGGGTTGAAAAAGTCCCGCACGAATAAAACATTGTCGATCCTTAAGGTATCGCGATAGATCGCGCCCGTATCGAGTCTGCGCCGGGTTTGGGCATAGTCGACCTCTACCGAATCGATACTGAGCGTTAGTTCTGAGCTGTTTGGTTGCGGTTTACCCTCGTTGAGAAGGTGAGGTGCGTTACTGCCGAACCATGTCTCTGATGATTCCCGTAAGGGGTGCCAGTAGGGCACATAACCGATGTTTCGCCACCATTGAGTGCCACAGGCCCAAAAATCCAGGCTCATATCATCCCAGCGCTTATGGCCATGTCTGAAGTAATTTGACCAGAACAGGGTTAGGTAAAAGCGGTTGTTTTGGGTTGAATAACAGTGTGGTGCGCTAAAGGATCTATCTAACAGCAAGAACCCGGCGACTGGGAAGAGAGTGTCGGCTGGGGCAGTTTGGGTGCTTGTGCGGGTTCTCACGAGATCGTTAGGGTAACGTTTACCAGCACTGGTGTCACCCATAACCGGTAGCGTGCCATCTTGCCTGATCAGGTTGCTATTCAGGGTCTCCATGCGAGTCAGCGAATCGTTAACAATTTCTGAGACTAGCCGGCTATCGATTTCTCCATAGCGTTTGGCAGCCTCGAGAAGCGAGATGATAAAACCTTGGTAGCCGAAGGAATGCTCCAGAAAAAAACCTTCTGGTGATACCAAATAGCCGAGCTGTTGTTCCAGGCGTTGCTTGCCGATGGTCCCCCAGTGTTGTGAATCCGGCAGGTCGGAAAAGGCGGTAGCATAAAGCATAAGGGCGATGTTTTGCATGGTACCGTGATTGCTTTTGTGGTTATAAAATCTTGGATTCATCAGGCGGCTGTTGAGTTCGTACAGATAATATAAAATCAGCTGCGTTTTTTCGGGGGATCGAAGCGCGGAGTTGCGGTAGTGACGCCAGAGCAGGGTGGTGGTATAAACGCGTGCTGCCACCGCATGGTCGTTAAATACAAATCCTTGGTCGAAATTTTGTGAACGCTCAAATTTGATGTAGTTATTCAGATATTCAATGGCGGCAGTCAGGTAGTATGTATCTTCGGATTCGATAAAGGCATAGAGTGCTGTTTTGACTACAGAGAGGCCGTGCACCGATAGCAGCCAGCTTGAATTACCGCTGATCAGATGCTCGGTGCTAAAGGGATGGAACTTTATGGTCGTTACACCGTTATAGGAACCCCTTTGTGCAGCTCTGTCATACCAGAGCGCACTGCCAGAGGGCGAGTCAGTGAGCCCATTCGCCCAGCTGTCTATAGCGAGGATATCATCAAACGCTGAGTCGTTGAGTAGGTAGCCTGGGGGAGATTTATGATCAATTTTAGTTAGTTGTTGTTTGGAAAAATAATCGATAAAAGGCAGCCAGATAACAGCTAGGTAGGCAGTGAAGAGTAACAATGTCCAGAGGGTTTTATTTTTTAAAATATTGGATTTCATGTAGCAGCGGCTCTGTTGTTTGTTTCATTGACCAGATAACGCTGCGTAACTATCACGATTGCCATTAAGCTATAGGGGAGGTCAAACATCGCCAGTTCGAGGAAGGCGCCTCCGGTCATATAGGCGACGAGCGAGGTTTTTACTGCTGCGGATAATCTTTCGATCCATTCAAGCCCTTGCAGGCGTCTGGCATCTCTTTGCAGCAGGCTGCAGCTACGCCAGATGAAGGTGATTAACCCCAAAAACAAAAATAAACCGATATAGCCATGCTCGCCAATGACTTCAAAATAGATGCTATGCGGCCCTTGCCAGCCAATCTGTGGGTACGGTGCGTCGTAGGCCGTGAAGGTGTTGGCGTCCCAGAATTTAAAGCCACCACCGGTGATACGTGCGGATGCTACGTTTAACGCAAGCCCCCAGGCATTAATTCTGGACATGGCGGACTTATCTTGCTCATAGGTCTGAATGGTCTCCATGCGGCTGAACCAATGTTCTGGCAGGAAGGTCTGCCCGATCAAGACGAGGACAAAAAAACGACTGCTATAGAGACTTTCTGTTTGCTATGGAACCATAAAAATAGCGACGTACTGGCTAAGGCGAGCAGAGCACCACGTGAATGACTGCCAACTGCGGAGGCGACAACTAATATAATGCTACAAAGCAGAGTGTATTTGAGCCACTTCTGTTTCGCCTCGGTAAAAAAGAAATAAATAAAGGGCACCGTCATTAGCAATGCTACAGCCAGTTCATTATTGCCTTCAATAAATGAACCGGAAGGGCCCCAGACGCGGTAGCTACCGCCGGTTACTATGGTGAAAAACCCACCCTTTATACCATAAAAGGCAATGGAAAAGACGATGACGGCTAGCAGTGCCTTTATTTGGTGGGGGGTTCGTATTAATAAAATGGTAAACAGAATTCCGATTTGAATCTTTATAAAGGTCTTGTAACCGTTAAACGCTAAATCGAAGTAAATTGCGAACAGTGTTGTGATCGTAATCCAGATAATAAAGGCGATCCAGAATTTAGTAAGAGCTGTTGTCGGAAGGGGCTCACGTTCTTTGGTGACTAGAAGCGCGATAAAGGTGATCACCGTGGCGATTGCTGCCCACTGTAAGTTGTAGGCAAAGCCGAAGGCCAGCCGATGCGGGTTCATATAGCCTATCCAGGCCATGATCAGTACGCCGAAATAGGGTCTTTTATAGACCTGCAGGATTAACAGGATAAAGACCCCTGCGAGTAACAGGTCCCTCATCGTTGTTCGATTTCCACGAGGCTTTTAACATAACGGTATTTGCCCGATTTTTCCGGTGTTATCTGCTCTACGGTCTCGACAGATATCTCGACACTCTGGCCGAGTCGCTTCTTTAGGCCCTGGCTGATGCGCTCGTGTAACGCTGCTGTGAATGGTGCGTTACCCAGGCATATCTCGACATGGGTGTGCTCCAGGTTCTGTTGGGTGATCTTGAACTCCTGGATACCCGGAATTTCGCGTAATACATAGATCAATGCTAATCCATGCATGACGGTACCGTCCTGGGCGACGATAAAGTCGGTGGAACGACCGTCAATCTTCTCAAGTAGCGGTAGCCCACGTCC
>SDWK01000068.1 GCA_004195335.1 Shewanella sp. | reverse complement strand
TGGTGATACAGATGGTTCACTCAAAAGCGGTGAACAGCGCTTCATACGACTTCACGTCGCACGGGCAGAAATGAGTTACAAAACCTAGCAATACAGCCAAATAGAAGAGAACCCTTTATTTAAAAACGATCATGTGTAGATGCGGCTGCGAGCTTCGATGACAGGGATGTGCTGGCGGCGGTCCGAAGAAGTATCTGCACATAAGGTCGTTCTTAGGCATCCTGCCTTCACGACATTTGTGCATCCATGCACAGCACCCGCTGCAAGCGATAGATCACCATGAAGGTACGACCTTCAACAAACCAGCCAACTTCAACTCATCCAGACGCAAAAAAAAAATGCCATCGGCCTTCATTCCAAGGCCGCTACCTCTTTGGTAAGTAGATACTAATCATCGCAGTCATGGCTAAGAAGGCCGATGAGATCCACAGGCAGGCCTCGAGTCCTGCGACTTGATAGACCCAGCCGGAAAGTATGGTACCGAGTAAACGTCCCATGGCATTGGCCATGTAGTAGAAGCCCACATCGAGCGACACACCATCGTCACTGGCATAACTGACGATAAGGTAACTGTGTAGCGATGAGTTAATCGCAAACACACCGCCGAACAGGATCAAACCTAGCAGCAAGCTTATCTGAGGTGCGATGTCATAACTCAATGCCAAGGCGATTAACGCGGGAATGAAAGTGAGCAATATGACCCAGACAAGCGCCGAGCGACCATCGGGGATCTTTCCCTGTCGCTTACCGGTCAGACTCGGAGCAATACTCTGCACACAACCATAGCCAATCACCCAGAGAGCCAGAAAACCGCCCACGTAATAGTGATCCCAGCCGAACTGACTGGCCAGATATACCGGCAGGGCCACCACAAACCAGACGTCTCTGGCGGCAAACAGAAACAACCTGGCGGCAGATAAGATATTAATGCTGCGACTCTTGGAGAAGATCTCACGGAACTTAGGTTTGTTTTTAGCTTTCCCCAACTCCTTCTTTAGTTTCACCATACTAAAGAGCCAGACCAGGACTAACATGCCGGCCAAGACTCCTATGGCTGTGGTGAAACCGAATAGAGACAGTAATGCGCCACCTAAGAAAAAGCCCGCACCTTTGAGGGCATTCTTAGAGCCAGTGAGGCGTGCCACCCATTTATAAAGTGTCTCCTGTTCTCCCTTGCCGTATTTATCAGAAGTGACCAGCAACTTGATCGAACTCTTGGCGCTCATCTTATTGAGATCTTTAGCTATGCCGGACAGCCCTTGTGCGGCCATGACCCAAGCTATGGTCAGCATAGAGGTGGGCAACAGGAGCATGCCCAAGGCGAGGACCTGCAAGCCGAGGCCTAAGTTCATGGTGCGATTCAGCCCGAGTCGTGCCCCCAGATAGCCACCGACTAAGTTGGTGACCACGCCGAAGATCTCGTAGAAGAGGAACAACATGGCGATCGCAAGCGGGCTGTAACCGAGTTGATGAAAATGCAGCACCACCAGCATACGCAGTGCACCATCGGTGAGGGTAAACACCCAATAGTTACCAGTCACGATAAGGTATTGTCTGACCTGCTCCGGCAACGCCTTGATACTGGCTAACATCATCTCTCCTGGATTCGAGTTTCGAGTTTCGAGTTTCGAGTTTCGAGCAAAAAATTAAACCTGCAAAGCTACAATCGACAAAGCGATTATCGCGGTTTTCTTAGCTCTAACTCGTAACTCATAGCTTTCTCAGCCTTAGCTCGTAGCTCGTAACTTTCTTCGCCCTGTCTTGAGCTTACAGCTGATGACTTACAGCTTATAGCTAACTCAAGCCTTATCTAAAAGCCCGACCATACGAGCGAGTTCCGCCGTGCGGTTCGCATATCCCCACTCGTTGTCATACCAGACATAGAGCTTCACCTGAGTGCCGTTCACCACCATAGTCGATGGTGCATCGATAATGCAGGATCTAGGATCGGTCTTATAATCCACCGAGACCAGAGGTCGCTCCTCATAGCCCATAATATCTTTCAACTCCCCCTCGGCGGCGCTCTTAAGCAGTGCGTTTATCTCGGCTTCTGTTGTGGCATGCTCTAACTCGAAGACACAGTCGGTTAGCGACGCATTCGCCAATGGCACACGCACCGCATGACCATTAAGCTTGCCCTTCAGCTCGGGGAAAATATGAGTAATAGCGGTCGCCGAACCTGTGGTGGTTGGAATGAGGCTTAGGCCACACGCTCGTGCGCGGCGCAGATCTTTATGGGGGGCATCGAGAATTGTCTGGGTATTGGTGATGTCATGGATAGTGGTCATCGAACCATGCTTGATGCCAATCGATTCATGTATGACTTTCACAACTGGTGCCAGACAGTTAGTGGTGCAAGACGCGGCAGTCACTATAGGATGAATCGCCTTATCATAGAGATGATGGTTTACCCCCATCACCACGTTTAGCACTCCCTCCTCCTTCACCGGGGCCGTTACGACCACACGCTTCACGCCTTGATCGATATAAGCCTGAAGCAGCGCCTTAGTTTTCATGACGCCTGAAGCTTCAATAACCAGATCGCAGCCCGACCAGTCGGTGTCATCAATATTCGAGTCTCGAGTCGTGGTGATGCGTTTATCACCGATAAGGATATCGCGCCCCTCACCCCTTGCCTCATGGCACCAGCGACCGTGGATCGAATCGAATGTCAGCAAGTGCGCCAGTGTCGCAGCATCACCAGCGGGGTCGTTTATCTGCACAAACTCGACATCATCCCAATCCCAGGCGGCGCGCAGCGCTAAACGTCCCATACGACCAAAGCCATTGATACCTATCTTGATGCTCATATTAAACCCTTTAATTTTATTTTCACCAGTAGAGTATGGTGTGATCTTCTAAGTCAGGCCATCCGGACTATTAGACTACCGAATGTTCACCGGTGTCATCTTCAAACTGTTTTCTGTGTCGATTTACAAATGCCACCAGTGTCAGCATCACCGGCACCTCCACCAATACCCCAACAACGGTTGCCAATGCCGCGCCCGAGTGCAGCCCGAACAATGAGATAGCAACCGCCACCGCAAGCTCGAAAAAGTTAGAGGTCGCAATCATGCAGGCTGGTGCGGCTATCTTATGGGACAGCTTTAATTTCTTAGCCGCGTAGTAGGCGATAAAAAATATGCCATAGGTCTGGATCAGCAGAGGGATGGCAATAAGCAGAATATTTTGCGGCTCATTGAGAATGGTCTCGGCCTGAAATCCAAATAGTAAGACGACCGTCGCCAGTAAACCGACAATTGACCAAGGCTTTAAGTTACCCACAAATCGAGCAAGAGATTCTGGGTCGCCATCGGACTCCAGCTTTCGACGAGTCAACACACCTGCGACTAACGGCAGAACCACATAGAGAAATACTGACGAAAGCAAGGTTTCCCAAGGCACTTGAATATCGCTGACGCCAAGCAAAAATGCACAGATAGGGGCGAAGGCAACGACCATGATAAGGTCATTAACGGATACCTGAACCAAGGTATAATTGGGATCGCCCTTTGTCAGCTGGCTCCAGACAAACACCATGGCGGTACAAGGCGCGACACCAAGCAAGATCATACCTGCGATATATTCTGTCGCCGTTTGTGGGTCAACCCACTCTATAAACAGCACCTTAAAGAACAACCAACCCAACAATGCCATGGTAAAGGGTTTAATTAACCAGTTAATCACCAGAGTCAGTACCAAGCCTTTAGGGCTTTTTCTCACATCCTTGACGGCCGCAAAGTCTATCTGCACCATCATAGGGTAGATCATCACCCAGATAAGCACGGCGATGACTAAGTTCACATGTGCGTATTCGACCCCAGCAACTAGGGCAAAAACATCCGGCATCAGGTTACCTGAGAACACTCCCAGAATAATTGCCAGTCCAACCCAAACACTCAAATAACGTTCAAACAGTCCCATAATCTCTATCTCTCTTAATCTATCTCAATCTCTCAGAACGGCACTAGCTCCAGCACCGACACCAATAACGCCATGTCTAAAACAGGCTCGAACAGCAGCTCTTAACGCGATCGGGTCTATCACCCATCTTGTTCAAACGAGTCAACTCATCCTGAATCAAGGCATGATTGGCCGAGCAGGTTTCGTCTATCACGGCATTCGCCCACTTGGGTAGCGCAGAATTCAGACGATAGAACACCCACTGACCCTGACGCCTATCGGTAAGCAGGCCAAACTTTCTTAATTGAGCCAAATGCCTGGACACTTTTGGCTGGCTCTCTTCCAGCGCCTGCATCAACTCACAGACACAGAGTTCCTGCTCAGCCTGGATCAAGAGTAAGCTGCGCAAACGGGTTTCATCACTCAGGGCTTTAAATAGATCTAATGCGGTCATAACAACTCTCAAAAAACTAATGTCAGAAAACAA
>SDWK01000066.1 GCA_004195335.1 Shewanella sp. | reverse complement strand
ATACTGTACAGTCAAATTCGGTAGCCGACGCACTGAGCAGTAACTTCGGGGTACCAACCTGGGTGACGGGTGTCGTACTTATGGTGCTGGTGGGTACAGTGCTGGTGGGCGGTATCAAACGTATCGCCGATGTGGCCGGTAAGCTGGTGCCCTTGATGACACTGTTTTATATCGCTGCCGGTTTGGCTGTGTTGGCCGTTAATGCCGCTGCTATTCCAGATGCGATCGTTTTGATTGTTCATAGTGCATTTAACCCAGTAGCGGCGCAGGGCGGTTTTGCCGGTGCAGCAGTTTGGGCGGCGATCCGCTTCGGTGTGGCGCGTGGTGTGTTTTCCAATGAAGCAGGTTTAGGTAGTGCGCCGATTGCCCATGCCTCGGCGCAGACCAATAATCCTGTGGCTCAGGGGTTAGTCGCCATGTTAGGTACCTTCATCGATACCCTGATTGTCTGTAGTATTACGGGTCTGGCGATTATTGTGTCAGGTGCCTGGACATCCGGTGAGAACGGCGCGGCATTGACTTCGCTGGCTTTCTCGACGGCGATACCGATGGGGAATTACATCGTTGCCATCGCGCTGTCTGTCTTTGCCTTTACCACTATCTTAGGTTGGAGTGTTTACAGCGAGAAGTGTGTGCAGTATTTGTTCGGTGTTAAAGCGGTTAAGCCCTTCAGAGTGCTCTGGATTTTAGTGGTGCCGCTGGGTGCCGTGAGTTCATTGGATTTTATCTGGTTACTGGCCGATACCCTAAACGCTATGATGGCCATTCCTAACCTGATTGCCTTGGTGTTGCTCAGCCCAGTGGTATTTACGCTGACTCGTGAGTATTTTATCAAGAAGCGTGAAGATGAAGCCAAGGCTAAAATCACTTCGTGACTTTAGCCTGAAGTTTGCTGCGCTAGATTACTAATACCGTTCGGTACAAGTGAGCAGATTGATCGTTATTCCTTAAGCGTCAATCTGCTCCATAGTCTGCAATTAACCCTGTTCATATATTCACTGAAACTAGAAATAGATAGCGAAGCTATACCCATAAAACCCTCCATTTCAGCTGTCATACCATCCCACATACTGGTACAAAATTGTATTACCTCGTTAAGTCCATGGTGTAGGGGAATTTTAATCGAGTCGTTTATTGAATCTCAGTGAGGCGATGATGATACCTATAACCGTGAAACCGACAAGCCAGAGTGCATCGAAGCGCATGTCACTAATCTCGCCTCCTCTGAGCACGACGGCACGAATGATCCGCATAAAGTGGGTGGCCGGCAATATTTCGGCAATCCATTGAGCCGGCTTTGGCATGGCTTCGAAGGGAAACATAAAACCTGACAGGAGTATGGTTGGCAGTATGATAAAGATGGTCATCTGCATCGCTTGAAGCTGCGTTTTGGCGATGGTCGAGATGATCAGGCCTAAGGTCAGGCTGGCGGCGATAAACAGCAGGGTGCCCATGAGCAGTTGGGCGATATCGCCATTGAGGGGCACATCGAAGATGATATGACCCAGTCCCAGAATGATGGTCATCTGAATAAGACCGACAATGATATAAGGAAATATCTTGCCCAGCATTAGCTCCAGGGGTTTGATAGGGGTGGTGATCAATAGTTCCAAGTTGCCTCTTTCGCGCTCTCTGACTATGGCTGCTGAGGTGAATAAAATCATGGTCATTGTTAGTATGACCGCAATTAAACCTGGCACAATATTGACGGCAGAGCGCTGTTCTGGATTGTAGAAGAGGGCGACTTCGAAGGTCGATGGCATCTGTTTTCTTATGCCCGTTATCTGATCCAGTGGCATGTACCTTAGCTGCTTAATCGCGCCGGCTATCATGGTATCTGAGCCATCGACTAACCATTGGCCTAAGATTTCATTGTTCGCTAATTTCTCGGTCAAATTTGGCGGTAAAATAAGTGCGGCGCGTATCTCCCCGCGAGTAATGGCGGCTTCTGCTTCGCTGGCGGAAGAGTAATACGCCTCTATGGAAACGACTTGAGTGACTTTCACGGCCTCGACAATCCAGCGTCCGAGTGCAGAACTGCTTTGATCGACGATCGCGACAGGCACATTTCTGACATCGGTATTGATAGCATAACCAAACAGAAGCAGTTGAATGAGAGGGATCATGACCACCATACCGAAGGTGATCCTGTCTCTCATCAACTGTCTTATCTCTTTAGTCGCAATAGCCTTTATTCTTCGAAAGCTGTTAAGCAGTAACATATGCAGTTCTCCTGCTCATCATCGGCTACATTTTTTGATAAAGTTTAAAGAAACGATCCTATCCGTAGACATTAACTGTTTGATCTCTTTGTTGGTGATTACTCTGATTCTTCGAAAGCTGTTAATCAGTCTATTAGCTAATGCCATATCAATTAGCCTCCAACGCTTTAGGCTTCTGGCCTGTGACGGTGACAAACACATCTTCCAGATTTGGCGGAACCAATCTGATCTCATTCTGGTTCAGCTCAGGCTGTGTCTGTCTGAGCCAAAGCTCGGGAGTTGAGATGCTGTTGTCTATCAAGACCCGCAAGCGTGATCCCAGTTGAGCGGCAGATTTGATCTCTTTATGCATCATCAGCTCGGACTTAAGCCGCCTCAGGTTCGGGTGTGAGACTTCGATAACATGAGCCCCCATCTGTTGCATAAGCTCATTGGGGCTACCATTGGCGCGAATATAACCTTGCTCCATAATGGCAAGCCCATGGCATCGCTCCGCCTCATCCATGTAATGAGTGGTGACCAGAATACTGGTTCCACTTTCCGATAGATCAAAAAGTTGTTCCCAAAAGTCTCGCCTGTTTTGTGGATCGACTGCCGATGTGGGCTCGTCGAGAAAGAGTAGCTCGGGCTCGTTCAAACATGAACAGGCGAGGGAAAGACGCTGCTTCTGGCCGCCGCTAAGCGTACCCGCATACTGTTTTTCCTGATTTAACAGCTTGTAGGTACTGACTAATTCGCTAATTTTTCGTTTACTCTCGTTCGGGCTTAAACAATAAATTTGCGCAATAAACTCCAGATTTTCTTTTACGGTCAGATCGTCATACAAAGAGAACTTTTGCGTCATATAGCCGATACGCAGTCTCAGTGCTTCGGCTTGTTTGGGAATAGACATCCCCAACACCTCAATACTCCCCGCCGTGGGAGTGAGTAGCCCGGTCAGCATACGAATACTGGTGGATTTTCCACAGCCATTGGGGCCAAGAAAACCATAGATATTTCCCTTCTTGACTCGAAGGTTCATGTCAGAGACTGCCGCCAATGAGCCGAAATGTTTAGTGAGCCCCTTGGCATCGATCGCTAATTCATTCGAGACACCTTTGTTACTTATCATGGCAGATCCACTTGGGAGGGGATCCCGGTCGGCAGTTTATCGGCGTCGCTGCCGAGATCGATCTCGGCCAGAAAGACCAGCCGCGATCGGTCCTGTTGGTTCAGTGCATAGTAAGGGGTAAAGGCGGGTTGGGTACTCAGCCAACGTAGCCTGCCTTGAAATGCCTGTTCAATTCCATCGACATGTACGGTAAGCGTCTGACCTATGGTCAATTTTGCAACATGAGTCTCAGGAATATAGACCCGGGCATAGGGAGCATTCCCGGCCTGGATAGCCACAATAACCGCATTAGGAGGGACTCGCTCACCGAGATTGAAAGGTAGGCTGTCCAATTTTCCATCTCTGGTGGCAACCACGCTGAGATCGTTTAAAGTTTGCAACTCCAGCGACAGGTAAGCCTTTGCTGCATCGAGCGCCGCCTTTGCCTGATTAATATCTTCCTCTCTGACTCCCGCGATCAACTTACTTAGGTTTTCATTGGCCGCGTTAAAATCAGCTTGAGTTTGATCCAGGTTAGCCTTGGCTTTGTCTTGTGTTGCCTGGCTGGCAAGATTTTGCTTTAACAGGCTGGAGCTTCTTTTGTAAGATTGTTTCGCCTCTGTCAGGGCGGCTTTTGCTCGGGCTAGATTTGCCTGAGCACTGGCAATGTCTTGGGGGCGCTCACCATTGGTCAGCCTTAACAGGTAAGCTTGCGATTTTTGGACTTCAGCCTTAGCCATTGCCACCGTTGCTAACTGCTTTCTGTTATCGAATTGTAATAATAACTCCCCCTTTTTTACCGTGCTCCCTTCTTTTTTAGGTAATGCAGTGATGATCTCACTCGCCGTTGCCCTGAGTAATACCCGGTCACGTTCTAATGTGCCCAGTGCTTGGTTTGTAACACCTCCCTGGCAGGCGCCGAGGCTGAAGAGCAAGATTATTGATAAAAATGGCCTCATCTCTAAATGTCCTTGATGTTTTACCTAAGAGTTCTATTTATGACAGGTAATTCAAGTAACATCAAGTGGTTAGCCTGGTTTGTTTTTAGTTTGCTTACCTATCATGAAAGTCTAATTCAGTGAT
>SDWK01000063.1 GCA_004195335.1 Shewanella sp. | reverse complement strand
GCTCGATGGACTGGCGAAAGAGGGGAAGCACAGTGAATTACTGGTTACCAATTTGGGCCAATTTATCTGTGAGCATATTCGAGAGCAAATTTGTCATCGTGATAATCGAATATTAGAGGCGGCTTTCCATGAAGAAGCGCTGAGAAACATCCAGCTAGCCGATGCGATTAAACGCTTAGATGACTCTTTTCTGTCGACAATTGGACGTTTTTTTGAACTATTGGGATCAACTAACTCATTGGCCGATGCTCATCAGCTATTAGCCTTGATAAAATACCTGGAATATAAATATGTTCTCATTGAGGACAGAGAGGGTGATGATATTCAATTAGAGCAAATTGTGGCCTCGACACTGCACAATATTGTGAGTTCTATTTAAGCTGAATAAAATCGAATTGAAGCTGGTCAATATTTGAGTAAAAAAATAAAACCCGAATCAAGTTCGGGTTTTATTTCAGCATTCAATATTAGTTTCTACAGCATAAGATACAAAACGGATTATTGAATATTTTCCGCATCGCTGAATTCACCCTGGAAAAGCACTGATGAGAGGTAACGCTCAGCGGCTGAAGGAAGAATAACAACAATCGTTTTGCCCTCAAACTCAGGTAACGCGGCAATTCTGTTGGCGGCGACAACGGCAGCACCCGATGAGATACCAACCAGAATACCTTCCTCTTTCATGAGGCGTTGAGCCATCTCGATAGATTCATCATTTGTTACGGCTTCTACGCGATCAATCATCTCGAGATCCAGATTACCTGGAATAAATCCGGCACCAATTCCTTGGATCTTGTGAGGACCGGGTTGAAGCGGTTGTCCAGACAGCGTCTGCTGGATAACCGGTGAGTCTGCAGGTTCAACGGCAACCGAAGTAATGGCTTTGCCTTGGGTATTTTTTATGTAACGGCTGACACCAGTAATAGTACCACCAGTACCAACACCTGCAACAACCACATCGACTTCACCGTCGGTATCGTTCCAAATCTCTGGTCCCGTTGTTTTCTCATGGATCTCTGGGTTAGCCGGATTATCAAACTGCTGTAGAAGCAGATACTTTTCCGGTGCCGATTGACGGATCTCTTCCGCCTTATCGATAGCGCCTTTCATCCCCTTAGCGCCTTCGGTCAGCACTAAGTTGGCACCGAGTGCTTTTAGAAGCTTACGACGCTCGAGGCTCATGGTATTTGGCATGGTAAGTGTTAGCTTGTAACCACGGGCTGCAGCGACATAAGCCAGAGCGATACCTGTATTACCCGATGTTGGCTCAATCAATTCTTTGTCAGAAGTAAGCAGACCTTTTTTCTCAGCATCCCAAATCATATTGGAACCGATACGACACTTGACGCTAAAACTTGGATTTCTGGCTTCAACTTTGGCTAAAACATTACCTTTACTCACGCGCTTTAGGCGAACAAGAGGGGTGTTACCAATGGTATAAGAATTATCTTCGAAAATGTTGCTCATGGCTTGCTGCTCCAATCAATATAGTAGGTCAATAATAATCGCCTTTAGCGGCTTTAGAAGTGATTGTTTGTTCTTCGTTATTCCATTTGGTTATTAACAAACTAATTTTTATTAACAAACCATGGATAAAGGATGTGACAAAAGTGTTAACCTCTTGTCTGTAAGCACTATTCTTGATGCTATCAGTACCTCACTTAATATTTGAATATAGATCATTTTGGATAAAACCGTTAGTAGTTCAGTGTGTAAATTAACGTGTTAATAATCAAAAAGAAAAGATAACGGGTTGATATGACTAAGACGATTAAAGAAACCGATCCCAAAACAATGGTGACGCCCTTCGCATTTGAGATAGCTCCTCAGGTTCTCTATACCCCATTGGCCACCCCACTGAAACGGGGAATGGCCATGGCAGTCGACGGACTATTGATCTCTGTCTTGGCTGAACAGGCGGGTTGGGTGTTTCTCCTACTGGTGGGATTAACGCTTCTGATTCAGAGAAAAAGCTACGAGCTTGGCAAGGTGTTGAAATGGGGATTGTACTTGTCGATGTTCATCATGATGCTGTGGGTGACATTTGAGAATCTAGTCTCTACCGACTCAGTCGGTTCAGATGAGAAAAATCAGGCGTCAGAAAGTTATATAACGACGCCTTCGATTGGCGAAGTAATAGGTTACCTGCCTGAGATCATTAAATTTAGTATGTGTGAAGAGCTGTCTTGCGCGCAAACAGAGGTTGCCTCTTTGATTAAGGTGCTTAAACAGACGAACCTGGCTGAGTCCGAACAGAAGGCGATACTCTCAGGTGCGATTAAAGAGCTGGAGTTATCTGATGATGAGAAAGCGCAACTGCAGCGTAGTACCAGCCAAGCCTATCCTGAACAGGCTATCGAACAAGAAGTCGAACTGAATGTTGACCAAGTTAATCAACAACAAGGCATTCAACAAAAGAATGAAGTGAATGCGGTCCAACCTGATGCATCTGAGAAATTGCTTGTAGACGAGGAACCTCTATCAACGGAAGCCGTTGAGACTGCAGCACCGTCAACCGATGCACTGACTGGGATCGCGAAATCAACTAAAGAGGACCTGTCGCATCTTGAAGAGCTGGATGAAGGCGAAGGGAAATACAGCCTGCTCTCTTGGGCTAAAGGCATTTTAAACGATCTCGGTTTAGGATTTGGCTGGTCTGCATTTTATTTTACCGTGTTCACCGCCTGGTTCGATGGGCAAACCTTAGGCAAGAAGTTATTACGTATTAGGGTGATCCAACTCGACGGTACCGGGCTTTCCCTATGGGATTCATTTGGACGCTATGGTGGATATGGCGCTGGGTTTGCCACCGGACTCTTGGGTTTCCTACAGATTTATTGGGATGCCAACCGTCAAGCCATACAAGATAAGATCTCCGCAACCGTGGTGATCGACCTTACCAAGCAAAAGGATGAATCTATGGTGACGCTTTCCTATATAGAGCCATTATTTAATCAAAAAAATACTGACTGAGTGTAGACGAAGCAGCATTTGGAGACATTTTTAGGGATGCTTTCAGAAGCTGAGTTGTCGATTGGAAAGATACGCTCTATGGTTAATAGTCAGTAGTTGGGAAAACTATTGTGTTTGCGCTCATGCAATAAATCGATGAAAAAATCGGTCTAAAAAAGGGGGTTATTTAAATTAGTACAGCATTACTAGGCAATAATCAGCAATGGATTCATGAAATCTGAGATAATAAGATACCTTGCTTTCTCAAAGCAAAGCCCCTGTGATGACGTTCAGTGTATATCTAAACGTGGTGATATTTAGGAGAAAAGATTGCGTATTTTAGTGGTTGAGGACAGTAAAGTGGTGTCCCGTATTTTACAGCATCTTATCGCACAGGCGTTGGACTGCGAAGTCGATTTCGCCGAAGATATGGCAAGTGCTAAACAACTATTAGAACAACGAGAGTACTTTGTCGCGATTACCGATCTAAACCTACCCGATGCACAGGAAGGGGAGATCGTTAAGCTCGTGCTTTCAAAACAGATCCCCTGCATTGTATTAACCGGAAGCTTAGATTCTGCCCAGCGTAAATCTCTGTTAAAATTGGGTATTGTTGATTATATATTAAAAGAAAATCGTTTCAGTTATGAATATGTAGTGAGACTGGTCGATCGGCTTCAACGTAATCAAACCGTTAAGGTATTAGTTGCCGATGATTCAGTGGTCAGCCGTAAGTTCGTTCGCAGTCTACTCGAACAGCATCTGTATCAGGTTGTAGAAGCCGATGATGGGAACTCTGCCTGGGAGGTCCTGCAAAACCAGCCTGATATTCAACTATTAATCACGGATTACAATATGCCGGGCCTCGATGGTTTCGGTCTCATCTTAAAGGTGAGAGAAAAATTCAGTCGAGAGGAACTGGCCATTATTGGCCTGTCCAGTGATGATGACGAGAGTCTCTCGGCCCGGTTTATAAAAAACGGGGCTAATGACTTCCTGCAGAAGCCGTTTGTGCATGAAGAGTTTCACTGCCGGGTGCTCAACACATTAGATTCACTGGATATGATCCGTAAACTCTGGGATCAGGCAAATCTCGATTATCTAACCGGAGTGTATAACCGCCGCTATTTCTTTAGCGTGTATGAAGAGCTGATCGTACTGAAAAAGCAAAAAAGAGGGGCCTTGACACTGGCTCTGCTCGATATCGATCTGTTTAAGAAAGTGAATGACACCTATGGTCATGATGTCGGTGACGAGGTTTTGATTGAGTTTTCCGCCCGATTGAAACGTTCTTTTGGTCAACACTTTACCGTTACTCGTTTTGGCGGAGAGGAGTTTATTGTCGTATTCAAGGGGCTTAATGAAGTGAAGTCCTTTGCCTTGATGGATAAGTTTCGCTCTCAGCTGGAAAGCACGCCAATCCATACCAGTAGAGGAGATCTT
>SDWK01000874.1 GCA_004195335.1 Shewanella sp. | reverse complement strand
CTTTATTACCTCCTGGACACCTTTAACCATAAGGCTTTTATGATTAAAGGTTAGTGGCAACATTGCTAACGCAAACTATAAGGACACAAGACGCTCAAGGGCTATTTTTGTCATCTTCTGACTAAAATCATTATTTTTGGAATGTTCAGCAGACCAACCGAGTATAAAACGGTGAAAGTCCGCCCATGCAATAAAAAATAGCGGTCGCCATTCGAGCTCTACCATATCGTAATTGATACTGGACTTATTTAACTTCAATCCGGCACTCAATTCTAAGAAATAATGGTTAATTAGCTCTTCATACTCTTGGTGGCATTGCTCTTCTGTTAAACAACTACCAATCAAATAGATCAGGTCTTTCATGCCACAGCCACCGCCTATGTATTGAAAATCGACGGCTGCAACCCGATCACAATTTTGACTAAAACAAAAATTAGCCACCTTTGCATCTCCATGAACCAGCGTCTTAAACCGACAATGATTTAATTTTTTGTCGATCTCCTTAGCTGCCCTCTTTAATGGTGAATCTGACATTACTTCATATTCATCGGCGCGTGTGCCAAGATGCCAATAAGTTCCTATCGGCCACAGACCTGATGGCCAATCTTTATCCGGCGAATCTTGCATGAATCTGGCATGAAAATGGGCTAACCAGGTGATGCACACTCTACTCTGTTCCGGGGTTAAGCTTGCCTTTCTAACGTTATAGCCCAACTCATCAAGATCACTGAGTAAAATAATGCTCTTTTCAGATAACGGCGCAGAATTATGATCTGCTTCCAAGTCGTGCTTGCGCTGTCCCTCTAAGATACCAAAACACTCAGGTACGGAATATGGGGCTTGGCATTTAGCCGACCAGTCACGATACCAGTTTGCTTCAACTTGATAGGAGATCAATTTTCTTCGGTGTGAATCTTGTGTATTCCACCCTTTGGGGTGGAATGAGTCGACTGGAGGTGCGACCGATTTTACAATGACAGTACGCGGACAAAAATCCCCCTCGAGCTGATAGCGTACAATTTCGCCATAACCACTCCATAATGTCTGCACGGTTTCTAATCTCTGTACCGAATGACAATTCAGTCGCTCGGAAATATATTCTACTGTATTCAATTGGTATTTGTTCTAAATCCATCATTGGATAATATTATACCCATTGAAGGGGTTAAGAATAGACTAGGGTAATATCAATTTTGTATACTTATGGAGTGAGCCTATAGTTATTGAAGTACGAATTAAACTCAACTGACAAAGCGGTTATCGATAACCGATAATTTATTGGGTTTAACGAACATTTTTTAGAATAGATTATTACAAATGGAGTTATAATTATCTTTACATCTACTTTATTGCTCAGTTTATGACGACATCACGCGTGTTGCCTCAAGAGAAAAAATTGACGGTTTTATGCCGAATCGAGCCAGGTTGTCTCGGTCCCGACGGTATCGATCACATTGAGTCATTTTGCCGGTTTGCGAATCAGGAATTAAAGACTGTAGATTCAAACTTTATTAAGTGGTTGCCCTTACCGCGGTACGACAAGTCACTTCCAGAGATGCAATATTCTGTTAATTATAGACAGTTGAACCGTGAAAAAGCCGCAAAGTACCTCTCTCTCTTCAATTGTGAACTCAATGATTTTGAGGAACATTTTCATGACAAAGTGGCGTTATTGATCAATGAGTTTCTCTCTAAAAATAAACAATAACCTTATTATCAAGGCTATAAACTTCTATCCCTCATAAGGATTCTCATAATGGCAAAACATCTTTTGATCACTGGCGCTAATCGTGGCATTGGCTTGACTATGGTTCGACATTATCTTAGCGATGGCTGGCTTGTGACGGCTTGTTGCAGGGAGCCGGAACAAGCTATAGAGCTACTATCGTTATTGGAAGCAAATGATGGCCTCTCGATTTTTCAACTCGATGTCACTGATTATGAAGGGGTAGATGAACTAGCTGAAAACCTTGCTGGTGAGCCAATCGATCTGCTGATTAACAACGCTGGCTATTACGGTCCTAAAGGCAGCAATTTTGGCGGTACAGACGTTGAAGAGTGGCGACAGGTCATGGAGATTAATACCATTGCCCCATTGAAATTATTAGAAGCATTTAGCCCTCATCTTAAACAAGCAAGTTCAGCTACCTTTGCGGTGCTGTCCTCAAAAATGGGCAGTATGGGTGATAATTCCGGTGGCGGTTGCTATATCTATCGTTCTTCAAAAGCGGCGGTGAATGCGGTTGTTAAAAGTTTATCGGTGGATCTAAGAGAAGATGATATCTGCGTTGTCGCCCTTCATCCAGGTTGGGTCAGAACTGAGATGGGAGGCCCCAATGGACTCATAGATACAGAAGAGTCTGTAGTTGGCTTAAAACGTGTATTGGATAGTTTAGAGATGTCACAAACAGGTATGTTTTTTGACTATCTGGGACAAGAAATCCCTTGGTAACGTCATATCTAGAATGATTAAGTGCGATCTGGAATAGAGATAGACTCAGAGCTCCTAGTACCTTACCTCTTAGTCTATACTCAAGCCACTTGGAAATGCAGGATTCAGTGGCTATGTATTACGTCTGACTAATGGATTTACTCCTATGGCCCGTTGGAAAAGCGGGCGATATGCACTTTTTAACTTCGAACTTAAAACCGTAATCTGCAGCTTTGTCTTTTCTTATCTCAACGATTTCATAATCATTAAGCTCAACGATATTACTTCCGGGAGATATCTCACAGCGTGAACGACTATCTGATTCGAGTTGATAAGCAAAACGCGCGATTAACGTTCTGACCATTTTTTCATAATCAGCACGGACATTCCTATACCGTGCTTGGTTCTCTTTGTTATTTTCATCTGAAGCAAACGATAAGTTAATAGTGTCTTTTTCTTCAACGGGTTCTTGGATAGAAAGATCTTTTTTAATACTGTTGAGCTCTTTTGTCAGTTCTTGTTTATCCTTTTCAGAGAGCTCGTTTCTCACTATCCCGTTCGGATCGTTTAAGTCGGCCGATAACTCATTACTAAAGCTGGCGATTAACGCAAGATGATAAAGCACAACCGAAGCCAATATCAGACGTATGAACATAGTCGTAAATCTGAAATGGTTATGGTTGATTAACCTTATCGCTTTTACACCAAAAGGCCTTAGGAGTAGTAAGCCCACAAGGTAAAAGGGCACTGCAACTTGTAACATTAAGATGGCCAATGCTGTCATCGCGATAACCCAGGCTGGCAAGTAAAGCAAAATGGCAAAGTTATGGGTGTATGAGAAGTGAGTGGTTGCGACACCAACCACCTCGTTTACAACGGATGCGGCTCCTGCGATGGCGAAATTTGCAATAATTGCGTAAAAAAGCAGTAAAATAGTTTTTCCTGCCAGCGAATGCCAGACACGATCAAAGAGTGGCCAAAATTCGAGGGTTAAAGCAATAACGGTAATGATGGCTACTAAGCCTAGACGGTCTGAAAATATAAGCAGGGTGAGCGCAAGAAGGTAAAGCTTCTGAGCAAGTGTCAATCGACCAAGTATCCCACTAGTTGAGCCTATAAATTTAGCCGTAAACTCGTAGATAATAACAGCTAACTTTCTGGGTCTGTTTATTGCTTTTTTAAAGCGTACCCCAGTCTCTTCTTGTGGCAATGGTTCTTGTGATAATGGTTCTTGTGGTAATTGCTCCATTGATCCCCGTTCCTAAAATACTCCCTACACAAATCTGATGATAACCTTTTAGTAACAATTGCTCCACTTCAAATATTAACATCTATACAACCTTTGCAGCAATTACATGAATTACAGATAACATCACTACAAGAGCAGCAATCCTTGGATAAGTGGATAAAACTGGGCTGGAGAGTTGGACGGATGAATGGTTATATATAATCTTAAATACGTTCAAGAGGTTAAGTAGATTGCCAACAAGTGATGAACATAAGCCATTCATTCTAATGACTTTATTAACATCTTGCTCCGATACAAATTGTTGCATCTAAAGCTATTGGTCGCTACTATGCACCGGTCGGTTGGGGAGAGGCCTTAGCCATGTTGTGACAGAGAAATATAGAATGAAGAAGATTTTAATTGCTAGTGTATTCGCTTTCACTTTGGTCGGTTGTGGTGGAGGTGGTGATGATGCGAAAGCAGTTGAAAAGCCTGTTGTCCCTGTTGTACCAGTAACAGCTACTGTTCCAGTTGAGCCAGAATTCAACGTAAGAGAGCTTAAGATTGCAGAGCTTTTAGGGTATAAGCAGCCAGACGACATTAAAACGCTTTGTAGATCTTCACTGGTATCTTGTACGCTTATCAAAAATGATGAAACAGGTGAAGAGGGCGTTTATTTCAAATCAAGCCTAACATCAATGATGAATCCAGAAAGAGATCTTTCATTCATGTATTTC
>SDWK01000496.1 GCA_004195335.1 Shewanella sp. | reverse complement strand
CTGCAGCACTTCGGTTTCGACCTGGGAAGCGCTCTAAGTCGAAATCATCACGGCCCATACTGACAGTAATAATCATATCGACACTGTTTTCACGGTAAATAGGGGTCAGTAATGACTCTATTATTCCTTCATCAAAATCGGCAAAACGAACCGGTATCATTACCGTTTCAATCTGTGCTTTTTTGCCGTTTGCGGAAAATGTAAACCCATCTAACGACAAGGCAACGAAGCCCGAGGGATTACTCTGGCTGATATCACGATCGAGGAAGAAAGGGTCGAAACCGGTTAGCAGTATTTTTACCTGAGAGTCATCAGCGTACTGCACATTGCTAAAGCCTCTGGAAGATTTTTCAACGGCGCTCGATAGAATCTCTTGCTGCCAGGGGACTATTTTAAATGCCGGGCGACTGCTCTTTAATTGATGGTGCATGGCGAGGCGGCTCCAATAGAGCGGCCTGTCATCGATACTGCCTGACTGAACGTCCCTAACGGCTTGTTGCCATAACCGTTCACCCTGACGAGCAACCATCTTGGTCATCTCGAGCTCGTCGGTTTGCTGGCGGTACTTAGTGTCCAGACCGTCAACTAAGGCCTGATAACGAGTGACAACATCGGGCATCGCTTGGTTTGCAGCTTCGAGTCTCAACTCTTCAATATCCGGGGGGGTCATAGCTGGGGTGGCTGAACAGACGATGCTAAAGGCCAGAGCGCCTACAGCTGCAATCGCCATCACGGATTTAGACATGACTTTATTCCTTTCTATTGCTCGTTAAGATCATCGTTATCGTTTGTTGTATCTGGCATTTAATATTTAGTGTTTTAGATATGATGCCAAGTATAGAGACTGAGTATAAGCATCATTTGAAATATGTCTGCTAACGACTGTTATTACATGAATTTATTATAGCAGTATGCACGACTGGTATATGCAAATAAAGCACTGGAAATTAGGATCGATCTGCTTATACAAGAGAGGCTGTAATCTGGGTAACTATGCAGGGAGCGCAGTAGGGTAACTATGTAGGTAACTGGAGCGGTGATGTTTAGTTTAAACATCACCTGAATTGATTCTATACACCGATGGGTATTACTCCACCTCACTCTTTTCTGGTGTGTGCAGTTGTACAGCTGCCGTTTCTTCTTGTTTAGGAACTGAATTTTCAGGTTTTTTTTCTGTATCTTGACCGCCACAGGCACCGCAACAACTCATAATTCTACCTTTAATCAATTAATGAACAATTTCTAAGCGTGATAGTACTTGAGTAAATTACTCGGGTATATGATCGAGGTCAGGTTTTAACGATTTGGTCTATATATTTGTATAAGGTTACATCATTAAAGATAAAAGTGATTCATGGCTGCTGAAACGTTTGGTAAAGAAGTCTAAAAAGACGCTGATGTTGGTGGCGAGTTGTCGTCTGCTCGAATAGACACCGTAGACCTTAAATGCTTCTATCGGCCACTCCTGCAAAATGGGCACTAGTGCGCCACTGGCAAGCTCATTCTTACATACCGAATTAGATAACATGGCGATGCCAAAGTCATCCTGAACTAGCTGCTTGACCATGACGGCGCTATTTACTCTGACTTTACGCTTAAAGCTAACCATGGTTTTTCTGGTCCCTTTACCCAGCGGCCATATTGGTGCCGAGCGGGAGGTGCCGAGTAATATACCACTGTGATTCATAAGGTCTTGTGGGGTCGCGGGTGTGCCGTTAATTTTCAGGTAACCTGGGCTGGCGACTAAGATTGGCTGACGCTCGAAGAGTAAACGTGCAACTAGATCGGAGGACTGCAATGGGCCATACTTGATGGCGATATCATAGCCCTCGCCGACAAGGCCAACTTCACTATCGGTAAATTGTACATCGAGCTCAACATTAGGATAGAGACGCATGAAACTGCTGCACAGATTGGCGATAATCTCCTGACTAAAAGAGACGGGGATAGCGATACGAAGTGAGCCAGATACATCATTATGGGTGTTTTCGATTGTCGCCTTGGCCGCTTCAATTTCATCGCTTATACTGGTGCAGTGCTGATAAAAAAGCGCACCGACCTGAGTGAGGCTCAAATTTCGAGTATCACGTTGTAATAGTCGTACCCCAAGTTGCTCTTCGAGCTGAGCGACTTTACGACTTATGGTTGATTTTGGCATGCCTATTTCGCGGGCTGCTTGTGAGAACCCTTTGGCTCTAACTACCGCTGCAAACAGCATCATACCATTCAGATCAGGCATGTTTTTATCACTGTCTCAAAAATGGAACAAAGCGTCTACTGCAGTTTAATGGTATTTGACACTATAACAAAGTTATATTTACGGGCTAAAAAATTCTAGAGGCTAAGCAGAGGATCAATTGATGACCAGCAACAATAAGCCCACAAACATGACTCAAGCTCAATCTGCCGATCCGCTTTTTCTAAAAGCAGAGCACTTGGCACAAGATTTTTCACTGTTTCCTGAGCACAGTAAACAGAGCCTGTCCGAAGAGATTAAAGGTCTCTTAGGTGACGATGCCATCCAGTCAAACTTGAAAGAGTTAGAGCTGTTAGATGTTGATGGTTACGTGACTAAGGTTATCCAGCCTACGTTAGATAAAAACCGTCCGGGTGCAAAGCGCGTCATTGCGGATCTTAAGGGTAAGTTGATTGCCGAAAACCACATGGGTCCTTTTTATAGTGCTGAGATCGAACTTAATTTCGGTACCCGTACTCGCCGCCTGGGTTTTATCGCGCAAGAGAGAACAACGGGTAATGGCGCCTGGATGCCAGAGCATCACCTCGAGGCGTGTAAAGCTATTCGCAAGTTCGCAGAACTGGCGATGCCTATCATCTATCTTATCGACACCCCTGGTGCCGATGCCGGTGAAATTGCAAACAGCCAAAATCAAGCGCACACCATCTCTAAGGCCATCGCCGAGAGTGCCAATGTTGATGTACCTACCGTCGGTATCGTGATTGGTGCTGGTTATTCGGGTGGTGCGATTCCATTAGCAGCGGCTAACATCTTGTTGTCACTTCGTGATGGTATTTTTAATACGATTCAGCCACAGGGCCTGCAGAGCATCGCTCGTAAGTACAACCTTTCTTGGCAGGAATGTGCTAAATCTGTTGGTGTATCACCAGAAGAGCTATACACCTCAGGTTGTATCGACGGCATCATCGATTTCTCTCCATCAGATAAAGATGAGCGTCAACATAACTTGCGCCGCGCTATCATCAGTAGTGTAGAAGCGGTAGAGAATGCTGCCGTGCAGTTTGTGCGTGAATCTAGTGACCTGCGTGAGCACTATGATCGTAGTTTGACCCGTTTCCTTAATCCGTCTAAGAATCTGGCTGCGCTTGAACATCATGCTGAGCTTGCGGTTGCCAATAACCCAACGATGCACCTGAACCTGTTTGGTAGTGCCTATCGTTATTTGCGTTATTTGACACTTCGCAGTCGTATTCACTCCATCTCTCAAGAGCAATACGGTCGCCTCTCTAAGGTCAGTGTTCCCGAGGGTGATCTGCTTGCTCGTATTGCGCAAGAGCAAAATCGTGTTTTCCAGTCTTGGTTATCAAACCCGGATAAGCTGGTCTATGATGAGGAACTCAATAAACTTTGGGGTAACTTCGTTTCTAAGCGTGATGATGTTTCTACCGAACGTAACATGCTGACTCGTTTGATCTTAGGTGAGCCAAAAGAAAATTATAAGAAAGCACGTAAGGCGCTGTTATTTAATATCGGCTGGTCTTTGTTCCATCGCTGGAAAGGCAATGCTGAAAACAACTTTAAGGGATTGATCCAATATCTTGAGACACTCCCATCTGAAGTGACTCAAGCGGATTGGCCTGAACTGAACAAGTTAACTGTCCTCGATATTGTGGTACACGATGAGCTTCGTGAAGACTTCATCTGGCAGTGTTATAACATCCTTATCTTCAATGCGCTTTATGACAATGTGGTGGGTAACTTAGCCTCTATTGCTAAAGAAGCCATGATGTCTAAGAGTCTGTCTCGTGCATCGGTTGATAACTTGCTACACGATTCAATCGATAGAGCACTCTCGACACAAGATGTAGCGAACGATAAGAGCAAGTTCTATAAGTGGCTGAAGTTCTTCATGTCTCAGTCCAACCGTGCCGAACTGCTGACTAAAACAGAGCAGTGGAAAAGTGTCGGTTTCCCTCAGTTGAATGATAGCCTTTTCGTTATCCTGACTTACTTCTTCGAGCGCCTGCTGCCTGAGTATTTCGACAGTGAGAAAGAGAGCAGCGAATATACGGGCGCGATAAACCCTGTACGTATCGGTCGTCGTAAAGACTTCTGGAACCGACTCACCATGGGCTATCAGGATCTATTGATCCAGAAAGTACTTCGTGATGAGAAGCGTGCGGGTAAAATGACATGGGAAAATATTACCGAGAAATTCTTCACTGAGTTCGATGAGCTCAATGCTGACAAGATGTCTGCTAACTTGCTTAACTTCCCGGGTTTCCGCCTATCTATTGAAGATGCCCTGGATAAAGGCATTCGTCCTTGTGGTTTGATCACCGGTTTGGCTGACTTTGAGCGTAATGGCCAGCAGATACGCGTGGGTGTTGCTGTATCAAATACCGCTTTTCAAGCTGGTGCCTTCGATATGGCCAGTGCAGAGAAGTTCAGTGCATTATTGATCGAGTGTGCCAAGCGTAAATTACCTGTGATTTGCTTCATCAGCTCTGGTGGAATGCAAACCAAAGAAGGTGCTGCAGCACTATTCTCTATGGCTGTGGTTAACGATCGTATTACCCGCTTCATTCGTGATAATGAACTGCCTGTATTGATGTTCGGTTATGGTGATTGTACTGGTGGTGCTCAGGCGAGTTTCGTGACTCATCCTCTGGTTCAAACCTACTACCTGTCAGGTACAAATATGCCGTTTGCTGGTCAAATGGTTGTGCCTGCATATTTGCCGTCGACGGCAACGCTGTCTAACTACTTGTCGAAAGTACCGGGTGCGATGGATGCCTTGGTCACTCACCCATTTAGTAACACCATTGATGATCAGTTAAGCAGTATCGATCCTCTGATGCCTAAGCCAACGGCTAAGGTTGAAGATGTTATTGCCAATGCTCTGTCTACCTTAGTCCCTGAGATGATGGTCGCAGATGAAGAGATTGTCCAAGATGATCCTCGTGAGTTGATGAAACCCATCAATAAGCTCCTAGTTCACGCTCGTGGTTGTACTGCGGTTAAGTTGATCCGTAAGGCCCATGACAACAACATCAATGTAGTATTGGTTGCATCCGATCCGGACATGAGCTCTGTACCGGCGGAGATGTTGAAAGGTAACGACAAGTTAGTCTGTATCGGTGGTAATACCTCTGATGAAAGTTATCTCAATGCCTATTCGGTATTGAAAGTTGCCGAATATGAAAATGTTGATGCACTTCACCCTGGTATTGGTTTCCTATCTGAGAGCCCACAGTTTGCCGCTCTTTGTGTAAACAACGGGGTTAACTTCGTTGGTCCTAGCGTGCATAGCATGACAACTATGGGTAACAAGTCGAACGCGATTAAGACCTCTCAAGCGAATGGCGTCCCTGTTGTTCCTGGCAGTCACGGTATTTTGACCAATGCAGAGCAAGCGGTAAACGTTGCAAATGAAATTGGTTACCCCGTGCTGCTTAAAGCGGTTCAAGGCGGTGGTGGTAAAGGTATTCAGGTTGTCGAACGTGCAGGCGACATGATCAGCTTTTTCCAGCAAACTTCTACAGAAGCGGCGGCTGCATTTGGTAATGGTGATCTCTATCTTGAGAAATATGTGACTTCATTACGTCACATCGAAGTACAGTTACTTCGTGATAAATTCGGTAACACTAAAGTTCTGGGTATTCGTGACTGTTCAGTACAGCGTAATAACCAGAAAGTTGTTGAAGAGTCTGGTTCGACTATGTTGCCAGCCGAGCTTAAAGCCAAAGTACTTCAATATACGCTTGATCTTGGTAATGCTACTGATTACATGGGGGCTGGTACGGTTGAATTTATCTATAACTTAGACTCCAACGAAGTCTACTTTATGGAGATGAATACTCGCCTACAAGTAGAACATCCGGTTACAGAAGCAACATCGGGTATCGATATTGTGAGTGCCGGTTTTGATATTGCTGCTGGTCGTTCAATCGAAGAGCTGGTGCCTCAAGATAAAGGTTATGCCATTGAGGTTCGAGTTACTGCCGAGAAGGCTGCATTAGACAGTAATGGTGTTCTGCAGTTGCTACCACACCCAGGTATGATCACTGAATATGTGATGCCAGAGCGTGATGATATTGAGATCATCTCTATCGCGGGTGAAGGTAAAGAGATATCGCCATACTATGACAGCTTAATCGCTCAGATTATCTGCCGTGGTGAAAGCCGTGAAGATGTGATTATTAAACTACATGATTACCTTGCCCAGCAAGTCGTCATCAAAGGTATCGCGACTAACTTGCCACTACTCACTCGCATCTTGAAAGATGGCACCTTTAACGAAGGGGTTTACGACACTAACTATCTGCCGCGCTTCATGGCAGAGCTTGATGTCCCTGAGCTAATCGCCGAGATGGAAGCTGCAGCAGAAACCGTCGGTGTCGATACCGCATCACTGCGCGTCGGTGAAAGTAACGAACTTAAGGTGATGGCACAAGGTGCGGGTATCTTCTATACCTCTCCTGCGCCAGGTGAAGCTGACTTCGTCAAAGAAGGTGACATAGTTACTGCCGGTCAGACTTTAGCGCTTACAGAGGCGATGAAGATGTTCTCTCAGCTAAATCTGGCCAGTTATAACCGTCAAGATGCTGTGCTTTATCCTGAAGATAAGAAGTATCGCATCGAGCGTGTGTTAAACACTAACGGTCAGCAGGTATCACAAGGCGATCTTCTGTTTGTTGTTTCACCTGTAGAGTGATATGCCGTCAAGGAGAGTGAGTAATATAGTTTGTTAGTGATCGGTTGCTGCTCTTTAGTTTGATTGTAAGAATACCCGTCCTCTGTGACGGGTATTTTTTTATCTGCTTTTCGTGGTTGAGGATTTATACCGATCGGTATTATTAGTGCGGGAGTTTATCAAGGAAGCACAAGGGAAAGATCTACGCAGTTTTGTGATTGACGGGAAGATTGTTGCCTCGATAGAGCGTACGGCTGCCCCGGGTGAATTCAGAGCGAATATTCATCAGGGGTGAACGGCTTCTATTGTGCAGCTAATCCTCAAGTGAGGCTTAGCTGCTTTTATTAAGATCCTGTAATCAAAACCGTTATTTAGTTCAGTAGTTCATGGTCTTCTGGAAGTTGGCGGCTTATCCACAGTATGAGTTTGTGCTTCATATTGGGTCCATCTTCCTTATCTTTTGCCAGCGGTTGGATTAATTTATCGGTAACCAGCAAGCGGTAGATGCACTCAACTTTATCTTTGGGTGAGATCCCTTTATCAAAATCGGCAAAGCCACGCTTCTTTGCGTAACCAACGCCGATCTCCATAGCCAACTTCAATAGCTGAGCTTCATGTTTTTGATGTTTCATCGGTTCACTCTCTTTGAACCAGGGAGCAGGCGCCCATATTCTTTATTGTTCAAGCGCTGAACCCTGGTTGAATTATAACGTTTTAATTCCGGTGACATACCCAAAAATGTCTCATGACTGAGAAGATATGTCCTGTCAGTGTTCGTCATTCCATCATAGATGAAAATGGTGATAGCTTCTCGATTTTTTTTATAAAAATTTGTACTTAAGATAAGGAACTATCTGCACGAAATCAGCGTTTTGTGTGTAATACCGTTTGCCCCTTGAGTGCCCATTTGAGTAGCATGGGGCCAACGATACTCGAGATGGCGATAATCAATACCAGCTCTGTAAATAACTTAGGTTGAATAATGTTCAATTGTCGTCCCATTTCTGCAAATACCAACCCGACCTCTCCCCGTGGGATCATTGCACTACCTATTATCATTTTTCTGCGCCAAGGGCCCTTTGCCGTCAGACCCGCAGCCAGTTTAGTGACGATGGCAATCAGAGCCAGCCACAGAAGTAGTAACAGGCCCGATATCGTGAGATCTAATTGGCTTAGGTCGACACTGACTCCTACATAAACAAAGAAGATAGGGGAGAAGATATCAACCAGAGGTTTAGCCGATTTTTCCAGTTGGTGCGTAAAGGGAAAAGGATTGCGTAAGTAGCGATTTATCGGTGAAACAAATTGGCGGGATAATGCCATTCCTACGGCAAAGCCCCCGAGTAACGCCGGCGCGCCGAACCAATGCGATAGCCAGGCGAATAGACAGATAAGAATCACCACGACTAAGACATCATAGCCTGAATGTTTAAAGTGAGGCTGCATACCTCTGGATAGGTAGATAAGGACTCTGGCCAAGGGGGGAGCTAAGAATAAAAAGCCCACGACCTTTATTATCAATATCAATACCGAAGCCACACTCAAGGTACCGTCAACGCTAAAATTCAGCAGTATGCTGAGTAATATCACACCTGCAATATCATCGATCACCGCAGCGCCTAGAATAACCTGACCGGCTAGAGTTTGAGCTTGATTTGCCTGTGTCATCACTCTTATCGAGATGCCGATACTGGTTGCTGTCAGGGCGCAGCCAAAGAACAAGGCCGTAAATGGTGGTAAGTTTAGCCAGTACGCGGCTGAAGCTCCGGCGACGACTGCGGGTATGACTATACCGCTAAGTGCAACCCAGAACGATCGACCGCTGGCATGGTAGAGACGTTTGACCGAAGTTTCGCAGCCAATATCGAATAGCAACAAGATAACCCCAAGCTCAGCCAAAACCGAAAGAGTGTTGTGGGGATGAACCCAGCCCAGAACAGAGGGACCGATAAGGAGCCCTGCTAACATCTCGCCCACAACGCCAGGCGCCCCCTGACGAGAACAGAGCTCACTGAGCAAGCGTCCGCATAGCAACATGAGAAATATTGAAATAACAAAGCTATCTATTGCCAATATTGCCTCCTCACTGTCAACCTGTGAGACATTTGATTTCGATCATTTTTTCGAGCCATTCTGAGGCATAAATGCACTTGCTTGTCTAAGCTAAAGTTAGGCAATAATAGCTGGAGAAAGCAATGGATAAGGTGTTTATTATTTCGCAAAAAGAGGAAGCCCATACGGATGCAATTGCTGCGGGTATTGAGTTGACTAGGGCAATGGATAAGCGTGCCGAAGTCTTCGCATATAGCTTCGAATATTTCAGCGGTGCGGAATACTATAATCCACGCCTTGGCGCCGCTGCTCAGCAGAAAATAATGAAAGACCGTGCCGCTAAAATTGAAGAGGAGCTGAAGGCATTGAAGGCGACAGATGTGCCCACACATACAGTGTGGAGTAAAGATCTGTATGAACATGCCTGTCGTCATTCGATTCGTCATGGCTTCGATCTCATGGTAAAGGCGGTGCATCATAAGGATCACTATCTACCTGTCGATTGGCATTTGATCCGCCACGTTAAAATTCCACTCATGCTATTGACTGATAATCCTCTTCACAGAGGAAATACCGTATTGATGGCTGTCGATCTTGGCAGTGACAACCCCCTGAAACAGCAGCTTAATCAGACAGTCATAAGTCACGGTAAGGCATTAGCAAAGGCGATGGGTAGTCAATTGCATCTCGCCTTTGTGATCAGAGTGCCTAAGGTGTTGCGTGATATGGATCTGATCAATACCACTACATTAGTTAAAGATGCCTATCAGGAACATCAGCAGCAGCTGGCCAAGCTAAATATGGATCCTGAATGTATTCATATCATGGCCGGCGATCCTGATATCTGTCTTTATGAACTATCCTGTCGTCTGAAAGCGCGTTATCTGGTGCTTGGATCGCGTCAGCGTCATGGTGTTCTTGGCTATGTGATCGGTAATATGGCCGAGTCTATACTCTGCCGGATCCGCAGTAATGTCTTGGTTATTCCGGCCGATGATCAATTAATGGCCCCCCTAAACTCAGATTAGTCTTCACACGCCACCGCTTCTTGTGTACCTCATCCACGATGAATAACACAGAGGCCGTGGCCAATAAAATTAGCCATTGAGTCAAGCTGATGGGACTGAGTTGCAGCGCATCGCTCAGTCCTGGTGTGTACATGGCCCCAATATGGATCCCCTGCGCTACGAGAATGCCCGCCAGTAATAATGGATTACTGAACCAGGGTACGACCAATAGTGACCTATGCTCTGAGCGGCTGTTGAGCGCATGCACATTTTCAAATAACACCATCAACATTAAGGTTAGGTTTCGGGCCGCTTCCTCGCTAGCCCCCATCTGGAGTGATATTGCAAACAGGCCAAAGGCTATCGAGCCCATGACCAGGGCACCGATACAGACTCTCTCCAACATGAGGCGATCGAAAATAGGTTCTTTAGGGGAGCGAGGTGGTTGAGAAAACTCATTACCCTCTGCGGGTTCGAAGGCCAACGCAACATCCTGCACCCCGTTAGTCACTAAATTCAGCCAGAGGATTTGCAGCGGAAACAGCGGGATGGGCAAGGCAAAGAGCACACTCAGTATGAAGAGAAATATCTCTGCGGCGCCAGTACTGACAAGCAAGAAAATGACCTTGCGGATATTGTTGTACACGATCCGTCCTTCGATGATGCCCTTAACTATGGAGCTGAAGTTATCATCGGTTAACACTAATGAGGCACTTTCTCTGGCAACGTCGGTGCCCCTCAGTCCCATCGCAATGCCGACATGGGCATGTTTCAATGCTGGAGCATCGTTGACGCCGTCTCCCGTCATGGCAACAAACTCTCCCTGCCTGATAAGCGACTGAGTGATCTCCATTTTCTGTTTAGGTTTGACCCTGGCAAACACTCTATGGCTCGCCACGAGCTTATCGAACTCACTTTCATTAATCGCCATCGCCTGGCTGAGTTCGCTGCCCGTCACCGCTTTATCATGTTCGTTGACTATTTTTAGTTGTTGTGACAATGCCAGCGCGGTGATGGGATGATCGCCAGTGATCATCGCGACCTTGATTTGTGCTTGCCGACAAGATGCCACGGCTTCAATTGCATCATGTCTGAGAGGATCGCTCATGGCGACCAGACCAAGAAATTCGAGCCCAGTGAATTCGTCACTTTGTGCCGTTCCTGCCCCGTGAGCCAATGCGAGTACCCGATATCCATGTTTGGCCATCCAGTGCGTCTGAGCCAGGATCTTCTGATTTATCTCTTCGGTCAGATCACACATGGGCATGACTTTCTCTACCGCCCCCTTCACGGCAATCAGTGAGCCTTGTTTGCTTTCATTGACACTGGCACTGAATCCTTTTTCGGACTCGTAGGGGAAGAGAGCTAACTGGGTATGGTTTTCAACTTCGGCCGTTAGCCTGAGCTTGTGTCCTAATACAAGGAAGGCCAGATCTACGCCGTCTCCATCGGAGTGAACCTTATCGGCTTCATAAACCAGGTGCGCCTCATTGGCGAGTAGCCCTACCAGGGCTAATTGCTTCAGCCCTAACTCGTCCTCTACAGAGGCGGGCACCCCATGTCCGTGTCGATGCACCAAGCCATTTTTGGCTAACCCTTCTCCTGACACATGGTATATATGTTCGTTGGCAAGCCAGATCTGACCTATGGTCATCTCATTGACCGTCAAGGTGCCGGTTTTATCTGAGGCGATAAAGGTGCAGGACCCCAGTGACTCTACGGCAACCAACTTACGTACGATCACGTTGGCTTTCGCCATTCTTTTCATTCCTATAGCCAGTGCTACAGTAATAGCCGCGGGTAAACCTTCGGGAATGGCTGAGACGGCTAATGCGACCCCTAACAGAAATACATCTGATAGATCGGCGCCTCGTATGAGTGTCAGACTAAATATCAGCGCTATGATGATCACTATGGCTATGGCTATGCGCAGGGTAAACTGATCGATTCTCTGCATTAACGGAGGCTTAGTATCGACTCCTTGATGGACTAATTTGGCTATCTGTCCAATCTGAGTGTTAACTCCTGTTGCGAACACTTCACCTTCCGCACGGCCGTGGGTCACCAGTGTGCCGGCAAAGGCTTGCTCTTTATTGCTGACTGAAATTGACTCACCCGTGAGGGCTGACTCATCGACTTGAAACTGACTGGATTGCTTTAGGTTAATGTCTGCGCCTATGCGATCGCCGGTGCTGAGCATGATCCAATCGCCCGGCACCAGAGTGCGGCTATCGACAACCATTGGGTGCCCATCGCGAATAACCCGACTCTGTTGGGGGACCATATTGGCAAGCGCTTCGGCAGCCTGCTGGGCCGAATACTCCTGAATGGTGCCAATCAGCGCATTGAGCAGTAGCACCACAGAGATAAAAAAGGCATTGATAAGCTGGCCGAGTATCAGACACACGACAACTGCCACCAGTAAGACATAGATAAATGCACTACGAAACTGGATGATAAAGAGTCGGATAAAGCTGTTTCTTGACGGTTTTGGCAAACAATTTTCGCCATACTCAGTCAATAGAGTTTGCGCCTGCTCCTTGCTGAGTCCCTGCGTTGCCACATCCTCTCCCTTTGAGCTGGATTTATACCGATTGGTATTAGCCTTTATGCCTTGATCTATAGTCAATAATTATAGATAAAGATATCTAGTTTGAACAATAATTGACCAGCATCAAAGGTTTGATACTAATCTCTGATTGGTAAGAGCTGATTGGGAGGGCGTGACTAGTAAGAGTCAATTATTTGCTGGTATAGACCACTTTCACGAATTGTTTTCATTCCCTTGTCAAAGAGAGCTGCATAATGTTGTCCCTGGCTATGACGTCGGGAAAAAGCTAAGTAGATTGGTGTCGTTTCATTGATAAAGGCAAGCTGAATGTTTGCTTGTAACCTGAGCTGATTTAGGAGGATGTTGGCTGTCTTATCGTAGATGATTGTCAGATCGATTCTGCCCAGAGAGAGGCTCTTTAAGTTAGATGACTCTGAGTTTGTCACAGCTTCTTTTATGCGTTTGTTTTTGATGAGTTTAAGATAGTGATCGCCATAGCCGTAGCCTCTTACGACACCTACAAGCTCGCCATTATTTAGCTCATCCCGGCTCTTTGCCTGTAGTGGATGTTGGATATTGAAATAGTAGGCGGATACAGCATCGAAAAGCTTCTCTTTACCTAAGATATACTTAGCTTGGCTCTGTTCGTCTAATGGTACATTGAAGGCCGCGATCGATTTTCCTTGTTCAATATAGATTATACCAATCAGTATAAGAAAGTGATCTACTCAGCGTGTTTTTTGGCAACTAATTCAAGG
>SDWK01000620.1 GCA_004195335.1 Shewanella sp. | reverse complement strand
CGACTCATCACTAGGGACAGTCAGAGTTAAAACGCCACCGTAAACGAGTACGAATACAAAAAAACCACACAATCCTGCCGATATAGGACGAGTCAGGTAGCTTATTTCATATCTAGGATAAAAATCTTCTTGCGTAATGTGCTTTGTGATACCCCTGAAATTGTACAAACAGCCACCTATTGAGCCTGCAAGAAGCATCAGAATCAACATAACACCGCGCCATGGACCGTTTTGATCTGGCTCCAAATTGTATGGTGGGGCACCGGAATATAAATAGATGAAAATGACCATTAAAATAGAGGCAGTGACCACGGTAAACTTTGCAATCGATCGTGCCAATAGAGGGCTATGATCTTCTACCTGGGACGCTGACATATGCTGCCTCACTTGCAGTCGACAATTGACTAACCACTAGCCCGGACATTTCACAAAGGCGCTAAAAACTGACCTGTAACACCGATGTTTACAGAACCTATAGCTTGTTTTAGACAATTACACTTTGTAACCGGTATCGCTGATCGATTTTCCCGTGATCTAACAAGTGTAGACAAGAAGCTGGAAGATCCAATTTAAAACAAGAAAGTCATATTAGCTCAGATCATTTCCTGCACAAAGATATACCGGTGATAAACGAGATAAAATGGGGAGCCAGTGACTTGAAATAGCTGGCGTACACGTAAGCCTGCAACCTATAGGTACGGCAACTACTTGTACCTAAAGCAAAGTCCCTAAAAACGCTGGCTTGAAACTGGGAACGGTATCGGCAACAACTGCCAACGACTCGGCAACTCAGTCCGCTCAAGCATTGCGCTACATTGACTACACCGATAGATGGTGTAATTAGTGATGCGGCTGCACTCAACCAATCGCTGATGCTTCGGGGAATTTTGCTTGGTTAGTAGCGAGCGGCAGTCGGCGCATAGATCGTGATGATTCATAGCTGACATCCTTGTCGTCAGTTTGAGCACAAATTAAAGCCCCATAGTCAGGATCGGGTAACGCCTATGGGGCTGTTTGTAGTCAATGTGAAAACTGATCTACGAACTGAGTATAGATGCTGCACGGCTGTTTTGTAACCGCCCAATCGGTATCGTGGATGAGCCAGTGCGGTAAAGCCAGAGTGTTAAACGTAAGCCTGCAACCTATAGGTTCGACGCTGAATTTATTGTCGCAGAAAGGGGGGGTGTTGTTCTGTGACTATCGAGATTTCTGCGTTAATAGCTAGGTATTTATCAGCAGAATATAGCAAGCGAAGAACCAGTACACTCTGCTGAATTGATCGGCTAACGACTTCTTAAAAAACCCTGATGCTTTCAATCGAGTCTGACCCCATTGATTTCAATCGAGTCTGACCCCATTGATTTTCATTTTCCCTTCAATCGAGTCTGACCCCATTGATTTTCATTGATTGCTTCCATTGATTGATATTTTCAGCAGAATATAGCGAGCGAAATACGGCTTACGTTGTGAAATATCACCAAAGCGTTACCAACTGATATGAAAACCTAATCCATACAATGACATAGAAACTAAAAATTAAAACAGCTGTGCACCGAACTAAATTAAGCGTACAGTGTATTGGTTATTCTAACCTGTATCGAGTCTGCGGGCCTGCACGCCTATATCCTCCTTATTCGACCCTATTTACTTGCAAGTAAATAGAGTACATAAATAGCACCTACTTTTTGCGCTTCTCAATCTTAATGAGCCCATTAAGCATTTTTGCGTAACTCTGTTCTATTGAACAGCGACTTGCTGCGCTAGCAATACTTTTGCGACGTGACGCAAGTGCATCTTTAATTCATAGTTATTACTTTTAGGAATACCATGAGCACTAGTAACAAAGAATTTCAAGAGTTACAACCAGCCATTATTTCCTATGTAAAAGATCTGCCTAACTTGTGTTCACTTGCAGGGTTAGCCTGCACACTATTAGCGATCTATTTCAGTATTATTGGCGTTTACTACGCAGCAATGATTGGCATGATCTGGGCCGTTGCCTTTGACTGGGCAGATGGACTGGTTGCTCGAAGAATGAAGGGCCGCACTGGCAGCGACCGAATGTTTGGCGGCCAACTCGATCTGGTAATAGACATTGTAAGCTATGGCGTCGCTCCTGCGATTCTTTTGCTTAGCTATGGGAAATTCGATCCCATATTGCTGCCGGTCGCTTTCATAATGCTCGCTGCAAGTGCGATACGGTTAAGTTACTTCAGTACATTCGGTTTGTCTGACGAATCCAAATACACGGGACTGGCGCTGGATAACAACAGCATCGCGCTCGTTTTCATATTCCTGTTTGAAAGTGTTTTTTCTTATGGAATATTCTCAGTGATTTTATATGCCAGTGCCCTCGGACTTGCCGTCCTGAATGTGTCTCAAATCAAAACTCCCAAACTTTCCGGAAATCCCAGTAATGTTTATCGGCTTGCGTTTTATACACTTGGAATGACGGTTTTTTATGGCTTGAAACTTTTATAGAAGGCGTCGGTGTTTGTAAAACACGCCATTGATTATTACTTTTTTGATGAGTTAAATAACATATGATTGTATACACCGTAGGGACTTTTGATTTATTGCATGTGGGACACCTTGCTTTACTAGAATACTGTAAATCATTAGGTGGTGTTCTGGCCGTTGGTGTTGCGTCAGATCGTGTTGTGAACTCTTACAAGCCCAATGTGCCAGTTATTCCTCTTAAGCAACGAATGGAAATGCTGAGAGCATTGCGTTGCGTTGATATTGTGCGCCCGTACGATGAGCTTGAATACGTTTCTGGTTGCAAAGAACTAAATGCCGACATCTTCGTAATTGGCGAAGATTGGGGGAATAAACCCCACAATGTCGAGGTAGAAGCTTATCTGAAATCTGAAGGAAAGCAGATCAAGCAAGTGCTTTACAATCCCCGCACTTCATCAACCAAGATAAAACAAAATGTCATGGCTCAATCTTGTAAAGAAAACAATTTGAAGTTAGTCATTGCGTAGCAGCCTAAATTATCGGGAATAAAGTGTACTGTCCCAATTATCATATGAGCAATTAGCTTATTTATAGTAGCTTGCTAGCCCCTCAGCACGCGATGTGCGGTTGTCGTACTCCGTATATTTAGGGAAGGTCTAATTAAGTCCCAAGCTGAAAAAATCGCCTATATACTTCAATGGGCTATACGCTGAGTTTTGAGAAAAAACAGACTTAATCAAAGTCTCCTTAGCCACTAATCTCGACCCTCACCCCCAATCAGCACCCGATCAACAAACTTTCTCAGCAACCCATTCGACTCAGGCGTTTCCACAGCTGAATCAAGCACTTTTTGCAGGTGATCGTCACCGTCGGTGTACTTATCCTTAAAAATGGTGAGTCGTTTGACCAAAATGGACTTTGACACCTCCGGGTGGAACTGGGTGGTCCAGAACGGTGCGGAGTCGACCTTAAAGGCGTGATTGCAGGCGTCGGTATAGGCTAGCGCGGTGCAGCCCTGGGGCGTTTCCAGGGCGCGCTCACGGTGTACAGATACGGCCATAAAGCCGTCCGGGGTATCCCGGTACAGTGGATCCTGGCGCGCAGCTGCTGTCAGCAAGATCGGTAGCGTGCCCATCTCGAACTGCTGCGCATCGCGGACAATCTCAACACCAAGCGCTTTGGCGGCCAGCTGATGCCCGAAACAGGAGGCAAATACCGGCAGGCGGATAGCGATACAGTGCCGGAGTAACGCCTGGGCCGGGAGGACAAAAGGATAGTGCTCGGGCTCCATGACGCTGGCCTCACTGGATCCGCCGACGTACACCGCATCAACCCCTTGTACGACATCGACCCCGAACGCGGGCGTATCAAACAGGTTTAACACCCGGAACTGGCTCACGGCCAGGTCACTAAACCCGGCAAAGCTGTGCAGCTCTTCACGCCGCGTGGCGGCTTCTTCTCGAATCTGTAACAGCAGGATTCGCAGCTCTGATCGACTTGGCCTGGGTCGATCAGGCACCACCCTATTGGACATAACGGATCTCCACTACTAGGCTGCAACTCTGGGCCCGTAATCGCATTAGCAGCCGGTTAGACGACTACTGTCGGCTGACAGTATTAGCCTGGGGCTATGGCGAACAGATGGGCGCTATTGCAGCCCGTAACGCTTGAATATTTTCTGCGCCTCTCCCTGCTGCTGCAACCGCTGCAGCTGATGATTGAAGCCATCCACCCACGCCTGGGAGACCCGCTCTGGATTAAAACCCACGAAGTACTCCAGCTGGCGGTGTCGCAGCGCATAACTAAGTTCCGGTAGTTGTAACTGACGGATAATCGCCTGGCCCACCTCGCGGTTGGAGTAGACGGCAGTGACACGCCCCACCGACAGCAACCGAAACGCGCTTTCACTGTCGATCACTTCAATAATTTCAAACTGATGCCCCTGTTGCT
>SDWK01000617.1 GCA_004195335.1 Shewanella sp. | reverse complement strand
GACCTGACCGTATAGAGGTGCTGAACCGTGATAATCGACCCAAACCAAGACCGCCCACAGGTACAGGCAAGACCGTATACAGGTACTGAAACGCGCCTTTTTAGCTCCTCACCTGACCGTATAGAGGACACCTTTATATATTTACCAAGGGGTAGCAGCATTGCTTGCGCGTATTGCTTCAATAACTCACCAGCTCCACGCGACCATCGTTATCTGATCAGCGAATATTCGGACATATTAATATCTGCTAGTTACGGCCTATATTTCGGACTAGAAAATGCCTAGAGGATTTCATTGCGGTCACTCGGAAACCCGCCTTTACACAACCGAGCGATACCGGATCAACGCACAATCGTTCAAGGTGTTACTTGCGGGGAGGCTAGGAAAATACACGATCACACAGGACTATCTAACAGATGAGCATCGGCAGTTTGAACTATTTGATACCGCTGAATGGGGGCGGCTGATGCTGTTCAAGATCAGCGGTAAACAATGCCCTGTGCCGCTATCACTCGATAACCGCAGCGCCAGCAACAAGCTCTATCTGATCTGCCCCTACTGTACCCATCAGCGCCAGCACCTCTACGCCATGCGTTACGGCTACGCCTGCCGAACCTGCGGCCAGCTACACTACCCCAGCCAGAGTGAACGGGAAGAGGCACGGCTAATGCGCAAGATCAGAAAGCTACGCATTCAGGTTTGGGGGCATAACTGGCCGGAGGTCCATAACCTGATAGATAATTCTGATTGGTGGCCAAAGCCGAAGGGTATGAGGTGGGCGACTTTTGAGAAGCACAGGAAAGGGCTGAAAAGCCTAGAGAACAGCCACAACCATATGATGGAGAAATGGTTGCGCATACTGCCTCATATCTGAGGTATGTGTCTTGGAAATACATAGTCCTTTGATCATCGGGGGAGGTTTGATGTGTATAGCGCGATTTGATACATTCCTTTGGAAAATCAACAAACAAGGATTATGTTTATGCTTCGTGTCTATTCACTACATGGATTCATCATCTCTAAGCTTTGCGAACCATATCTACAGCCAATTCTTCTTTCCGTAATACTTAGCCTGTTTATACCACCTGCGTTTTCTGCGGACGTACAAGCTGGACGCCAGGCATGGGTAAAGAGGGACTACTCGACTGCGCTGAAGGAATACAGGCCTCTTGCTGAGCAGGGGCATAGTGAAGCTCAATACAGATTAGGCAATATGTACTTTTTAGGAGAAGGCGTTATACAAGATTACGTTGAAACCATTAAGTGGTTCACCTTGGCTGCTGAGCAAGGTTATATGGTAGCTCAGAGGCGCTTAGGGGGTATCTATTCTAGTTACTACTTAGGGTTGTTAGACTACGAGGCGGCTCTCAAATGGTACACCCTTGCTGCTGAGCAAGGTTCTAGCGATGCTCAATTCGGACTGGGGCAAATGTACGGTTACGGTAGTTCGGATTTTCAAGATAACGTTATTGCGCATATGTGGTATAACATTTACGCATCAAATGGTGGTTTGCCACAGTTTAGAAATGAAATTTCTCAAGATATGACACCAGAGCAGATTGGAAAAGCTCAAGATCTAGCCCGTGAGTGGGTAAGCAAGCATGGTGATTAGTGTGTTTGTTTGGCTTTAGGTGCGAGTGACTTTTCTTTATGGCTACACTGTAAGTAACACTGGCTATAGATCGTTGTTTGTATTTCTCTTCTAAACAAGTAGATAGGCTCTCTATTCGACGGTCTCCCTCCCGCCATTATTCAGTTTCATAACGTCTGAAACGAACCTGAAAGCCGCTACCTTTCAAAGGATCGCGGCTTTTTTGTGTCCGGTAACATCCGAAGCAAACTAGTAACATCCCGCATTTTTAGCAACTCTCACAGCAACCCTATCTGCTTCCTTGGAGGCCTGCTGGCAGCGGCATCTACTACCGTCGGGTAAGCATTGGCACCGATTAACAGCACTTAAGCTCATTGCTCCATACAAAAGGTTCCTTCCCTTTGTATTAAGGCCCGTCGGTCACGCCAATCCGCGCGATCGAAACCACGCCGCTTGGCGAGGTGACCGTGACGGTCAGGAAGCCCGTTTCAATACTTGAAGGGTTGTTCGATAGCATTCCGATTGCAACATCGAACGGGCCAAGTTGGCTCGGCACCTTGAAGTCTCCCCGTCTATCAAGCTTGCCAGCCGAGGCTGTAATCAGTACGTCTGAGTTAAAAGGCGGGGCGTTGCCATTAAGATCCGCGATCGTGATGATGACGCTGGCAGTGCCTGCTCCGCTGATATCGACGTCGCTCACAACAGCGCCTGAGCCGTCGGAGAATGCGATGTTGGCAGGGGATGTGGACATCACAAGATGTGCATGTGCCCGCACATGGATCAGACTTGCACAGTGGCCCAGCGCGATTGCCGCGTCGGTACACAGGGAGCCGTTGAAGAAGCCGCTGGGGGTGTCATATTGACGATTGCCGTCAAAATCCCGGAAGACCTCGGTGCCTGTACCAAACGAGTTGTTACTATCCGTATCGATGAATGCTTCTGGCAGGTCGTCTTTGATCGCCAGTTCTCCATCATCAAAGCGTCCATTGCTGTTTGTATCATGAAAGCTCTCTTCACCGACGGTGGTGGCCAGAATGGTAACTCGGCCATCGGCCGGGTGGGGTGGAGCACTTGTCCACTGTGCTATGCAGCGGCTGTTTGTAGTGAGGCAACTGGCATCAATCAGTCCTCCATTGGTAAGGAAATTAACCGGGGTGCCGTCTGGTACAGGGTTATTAAAATGATCCCCTAAAATCACCTCTAGACCGACTCTGGAACCATCGATATTAAAGGCTTCGGGGTTTTTCGTTATATTTATAAATCCAAAGCTGTCTTGATCGGGCAGTCCTGTGCTGATGACCAGTACGTTGGAGAGGGTAGAAATCTCAGTGCCGCCGACGGGAGTGAAGGATGCTTTTACCCGTACCGATGTCTGTATGCTTCCGCCATTGACCGATGTCTGTACAAGACCGTCGCTGTCGGAAGTGTCCTGGGAAATATTCAGATCGATGCCACCATCAACATTGCTAAGCGAAAAATCGACAGTTTGACCCGCTAGCGGATTACCGTTGATGTCTCGGACGATAAATTTAACAATCGCCATTTCTGGGCGGTTTTGCGTACCTGGTGTATTGCCAGTTTCACCGGTTCCCTTAATCGATATTATCGAGGAGGTAAGGCCATCGAAGTCAATTGAGCTGGCAGCGGCTGCGGGCGTCACTGGCGGGGGATCCAGCAATGGGTTGTGGCCATCCCCCCCACTGCAAGCGGCGAGCATCAGGGATACGATAAATACCAAGGCTAGTTTGATTGGGCACCCATACATATTCCTTTCTCCATATCCTGATAGCTGCAGTTGTTAGGCCGATATCTGAAACAAGCTCCGCCTAAGAAGACGATCTTGATCCCCATTGGTTGAATTGCATGCAATAACTGATGGTCGCAATGGTTGCGAGTAGGGCCGAGAGGGGGGCATCCATAACGCGCCTAATGGATTCTGAGTGAACGTAATACTAGTTCTCCCCTAACCAATGCATTGGTAATATCTTGGCATTGATTAGGATTGTGTTGCTTGTAGGGGGGAGTTGGTGATGGAATGAAGGTACTTCTGGTCATTGTTTTATGTTTTATGTAGGGGGGAGGGGCGTATCGCCGATGACTTTGCCCTATAGTCACACTGAAAGTAACACTGGTTTGTTCTGTGGTTATTTATCTATTGTTTAATCAACTAGATAGGTTATCTGTTCGGCGGTTAAGCTGAAAATATGACCCCTCCATAGCTTAAGATAGCCGGGTTTTCCGCACGACTGCACGACTGCATGGATGCCGGAGGTAGAGCAACGCAGGAGCGGCTGCCGAGTAGATCAGTGTTGAGTCTGACCGACTCCTGATATGTATTAACCTGCAACGCATTGATCCATAGGGCTTATTTTTGGCGCAATGAGTGCCTAATACCACAGACCTTATGTATTTATTTGCGGCCAACGCAATCACTAAGGTCTGGTTTGATCGCGAGTTAATACCTGATGTCTAGCCATCGCTTTATGGCGATGGCAGCTCTGAAACGTACCCAGGTACGCACTAATGGTTGCAGTTATAGCGATTATTCGGTAGAAACCGGCGTGGTTGTGGCAAGAGGCCATCATGACGTAGGAATACGATTCCATTATTGACGATGCTGGATCAGCAGGCTGTGTGCTGGCCGCTTCATAGCGAGCCCGAGCCCTTTGTTAACAACCGTTCGCTGCATGCCTCGCAGGGCTTTGTTGCGGACTATTAACCTGGTGGGCACATAGGTTTCATGCCTATCTGTCCATCGCCTCTGAAATCTGCCGTAGTTGCCTGGAACTGCTTGGTTTTTAGGGGCTCGCATTGGTCTTCGAC
>SDWK01000354.1 GCA_004195335.1 Shewanella sp. | reverse complement strand
CGGGCTGCCGAAGATAGTGTTGATGTTTTCCGGGGGAGCAATTCATCCTGAGGGGGATGTTGGCTCCTGTCTTCGTGTATGCGATGGAGTTTTTTTGATGTGGCTGAAATATATAGACTTTCTTGTTGGCAATGCTTTTATTCTGTGTAATCATTCACCTTAGTTAACACTTCTCAGTGACCTGGATTGCTATCCAGCCAAAGTCGACCTTTCAAGCGAATCTAAAATTGACTTTCAGTCATGATGCGCGTGCATTGCGAATTGGATATCTATCGGAGTGTAGATAACAACACCTCGACAGTGCTAATTGAATAGGTCCGGCAGACTAAGTTTTCCCTTATTTTTTAAAATAAAGGCTACAGAAATCTTAGTTTGACTTTGTGTTGTTGATGGTGAATTTGAGAACAACCTGACTACCACAGCCACAGAACTCAATCATTGGTATTTCCGATCCCAGCCTTCTCCAGAAGTCTGGGATTGTCTTGTCCCAATCTTCCCCCTCGCGTACCCTTAACTCGGTTACCATCGCCTGCGGCATCTGATTTTTTTATAAAATACAAATTTTCTTGTGGGCTGATTGGTTCGGATGCTTTTTTCGGTGGTAAAGTTGCTTCCATCGATGCGAGCATTCGTTTGAAGTCCACACTGTTATCTTCAGTGTCCCATCATCCTTCCTTTTGACCGACATTTTCCCCTAAAACAGATATTTGCATCATTCACCATCCCTAACACCTGAAACATATCAATAATATACGCAGACTAATCCCCACGCAATACGTGGAATAGCAATTTAAATATCTAATATCATTAGTGAAATCAACATTTGACGGGTTGCGTATTCCCGGTGAGGTGGTATTTAATCAATATAGAGGCTAGGGGAGGCGATGCGATGAAGAACCAAAATCATCCCAATAAAAGCGAGATCGATAAGACCCAACCACTAAAAACTCTGACAGAGATAGCCACCATTGAAATAAGCCTGGCAGGAAGAATTAGAGACTTGGCAATTTTTATTTTGGATTTAGCATTTGAGATCCCCATGGCCGTTGACGGTGACATCAATCGAAGGGTTAAGGCCACTTGTGCATCACGGGAATGTACGGCGCCCATTAGTTGCGCGAGAACTATAAGGGAGTCAAACGATGGAGGATTTTGTCGATATGAACAGTCTGGGTCCGGCCATTATCAAGTTTATTGACTATGGCTTGAGTCTGATGAATCCGGAAAAACCCCTGGATTTAACACCTACGGAGTTGAACACCATGCTGAGAGTTAATCGGGATTTGGTGATGGCGGAATTGTCCTGTAATCCGTGCACGAGATTAGAGGTTGAGAAGTTTCTCGATGCGTTTGAGATCCTTTTTCTCGAACCGACGGAGCCGTTTCGGTGAGGCACAAAGGAAAAACGTTGGGCTGATCCGAGAGAATGTGCAAAACCTCGCATTGGCCAGAACCAGCAGAACTCAGGAAGGAGTCGATTATGAGAATGAAGGGATTTCGCGGGGCTTTTACCAGGTTGATGAAAGAGCATCCGGACGTTGAACAGTTGATCTTGACCCTTCATCGGCAGCGCGGACGTCGAATGCCAATCCCTGAGATACACCAAAAAATGCTAAGGGCGTTACATGCCAAAGGCCTGCAATCCTCAGACTACCCATTCAATACTGTCACGGGTGGTGTCAGCGGACTGCGCTGTTATCTGAAAAAAAGTGACGATGTTGTCTGCGTTTTGTAGATGGTCGCTAAAAACGGTCGAGAATCTGCCACACCAATGGTGAGTAAAGATGCCGTTATAAAGGTCCAGCGCACCGTTCGTGGCAAAGGTAGGCGTCCGTACGTAGCCTTTCAAGGGAATCCTTACAAGGGCAGGGTCCTCACCCAAACCCCATCATTGATCGGAGCAGAAATCGTCCTATTTGTTAACCTCGAGGATATTCGGATTATTTCGGCCTGTTCAAAAAAGGGACAATTCATTGACAATTTGACGAACCCGAGATTGAGCTGCCTTGGCCATCCGGTGACACTCGATGACCAGCGTAGAGCGAGAGAGAGGCGGCGGACACTTTGGGATGACATAAACACAAAGGACACCGTTAGCGCCTTTATTTCTCGTAAGTCGATAAGCCTGAAAGACAAAGATCATGATCAGTGACCTGACTATTCAAGCGATCAAAGATCGTCTGGCAAAGGATGAAAAAAACGGAATGGTTTTCGAAAAAAAGTTTGACCTGTTTGAAGTTCGATGGCGCCTAGGTGAAAGTGGCGTACATCCAAGATGATTTGAGGATTTCGCTAAGGCCTATCTAGCTCTTGGCAACAATTTTCACCTGGAAAGTTTTATGTATGTTCGGGCTGGGGTTGAGAGGGCAGGGAGCGCTAGGGGGAAATACAGGCCATCTAAGACTCTATATGGATGGTCCGAAGTGAAAGGACGCCTATGAGAAGTGATCTGATCGAACTGTTCATGCCTGACGGAAAAATCCCCCTTCCGGCAGTATCACCATCAGGTGCACGAACACCTGGCAATCTTTTCGATATGCGCAGTCGTAGAATGGAACGAGATTTGTTTTTGGATTCGGAACTGGAATGGCTAAATGCGAAACGTATCGATGCTAATCCTGATATTTTGTGGTTCTGTGAGCATTATCCAAAAAAAACTGTCTGGGTAGACACGCGTTGGAAGACAACCGTTTTCGACATGCTGGTCTGCTACCGCGACTATAGATTTTTACTCACGGAAGTAAAATACCATGCCGATGCAGAGCCGCAACCCGGAACGGATACTTGGTGGCAACTGCGTGCGCAAAAAACTTGGTGCGAAGAACACAATGTCCACTACGTAATCGCTGACGAATTTATGATCTGCAAGAACAAATTGGAACTTAAAAACATCAACAAAATACTTGGGATTCTCCACGAAACACCCCCTGAGTCCGTTTGCCTGGCAGTTATGGAGTCGTTGTCTCATATAGAGGCTGTCCCCATGAGGAAAGTCATCATGATGTTAGCGTGTTTTGACGAAGATGATGTCATCCGTGCTGTTTGCTCCTTGATTTTCAAGGGGCTTGTGGCTGCACCACTCGATAGCCACAATTTCAACAAGGTTATTCCTTTGAAAAGGTGTTGAGATGGATTTTGAACGACCACCCAGAACTCTTGAAAGCCTTACCGAGCATCAAAGGGATACCTCCAAATGGCCGCAGGTCTATCCGAATATCATTATTGGAAAAAAAAATAGGACGCGTTTTATGACTTTGCGGGATGCAATTATTGATTACATGCAGGGTGTCCCTCCCAGTTCTATCTGCGAGACATACATGTTAAGGGGCAAAAATGGCGTAATGAGGAAACTCTGTAAGTCGGAGTTGCTCTATTTCCGAGACCGATGTTTGGAAGCGGATGAAAACGGGGGATTAATTGGTTTCGCTGCGTTGCTCAAATATTACCGCATCAATAAAAGAAAGGGGCCTTTGATGACATTATTTTGGCAATATCCGGCTCTTGAGAGGTATATGCAGGCCCTATTTTTTAAACGGTCACGCGAACTCGGCCTGACCATATTTGAAGTTCATGAACCTTTTAAGGGATTACATAAAAAATTTCTCGATGGCTGCGTAAAATGCGAAATTCCTGGCGACCAATATCCTTATATGCGTGTTCGAATGGGACATAAAGTTAAAAATAAGTCCAATGGGCTAAAGTCGCTGACAAAATATTTTAAGGATTTAATCGACAAGGACCCTTCACGGGCAGCATTGGTACGAGACGGAGAAAAGGCTGGACGCAAGCAAGGCTCTGGAAAAGACTATGTACGACGTTACGCAACGGAACCGATGGAAGTCGTCGAGTTCGATGGCCATTGCATAGACGCTCTCTGGACACTGAAAGTCTGGGACGAGTTTCGTAAGCGATACATCACTTTGATTCTTAATCGCGTTTGGTTGCTGGTTGTCGTCGACCAGTTCAGTCGTGCCGTTTTGGGCTACTACCTATGTCTAAAAGACGCCTACAATCAATATGATGTAATGCGGACCATCAAGAGGGCTGTGGAGCCTTGGACGCCAATAGATTTTATCGCAGTCGATAAGTTTAAATACCCTCCGCGTGGCGGTTTTCCTTCGGGCGTGATAGACCGTTTTGGCTGGGCGCTTTGGTCTTTGATGATTTTTGATAACGCTTGGGCGAACGTAGCCATGAAAACGCGTGAGATTATCAAAGGAGCTATTGGTAGCGACGTGAATCCTGGACCCAAATACACCTCTGACCATCAGCCATTTGTAGAGCGCTTTAACGGTACATTCACAAAAGCCATTATGCAGAGACTGTTTTGCCTCAGTCGAAATTGGAGAATTGCCCCTGTTGAGTTAGTGGGTTGACAGTCTCCCCATCCGGGGCTTTTCGGTGTTGGGCAGGGAGATGTT
>SDWK01000352.1 GCA_004195335.1 Shewanella sp. | reverse complement strand
CAATTAGAATGGGCAAAAAAGAGCCTAAGTCATTCCAATCATCAGGAATGTCGACTCTTGCTTTTATAAGGTCAATTTTTTTCATTTCCGCGAAAGAGTCGCTCATAAATATTGGGATAAAAGTTAAAGCAATAAGCACTAAAACAATGAAATTAGCCTTCATAACGACCTCCCGATTTTTATTGCCCCAAGAGAAAGCCTGAAAAGAAGTATTTGGACAATCTATGAGCTATAAAAAGGCAAATACAGATTTCGGATCGTTCGATATTTTGTAGCAGATTGCTTTTAACGATCCGAAGAGACTAACTATGCTCAGAGTATTGATCTGTGGCTAATAGTCCGTCGGTAATTACCGGCATACTTTCACTTGTGACATTGTCATAAAATAGTTCGGGATCATGATTCCTGGAAAAGCGAACATTTTGATCTTTTGCTAAGTCGTGCATCCATTTCAGATAAGACACGGCAATCTTCAAGGGGATATCAAAAGATGGAACTGATTTTAGGTCACTTGCGATATCCGTGTGAGCAACAAACTGACATCTGAAAGAATTCATTTTTTTCCAGGATTTTGTCCATTCCTCTTTGCTCCCTGCGGCCGCTATTGCAACTTCGTTGAAAGCAGCCTCCTGCTCTTTATTGACCGTATTCTTCCAATGGGTTTTTTCTGATTGATCGCTACCAAAGACTTTGGACCATTCGAGAGTTGCGACTAGAAGATGTGCTGTACTTGTTGCATTCCAAAAACAAGAATCTATTTTTACGTCATTCTTAACTTTGACCACATTTCTATGGTAGGCAATTGAGCGAATAAACTGAAGAATTGATGTTTTCTGTTCACCCCATAACTTTTTTTTATCCATTGCTTGCCCCCTTTCTTTGCCTTCCCCAACAAATCTATGGGTTTTTAGACATCGGCCAATGACGGCTCTATTCCTCGCAAGAAAGCAGGCAATGACATGCGCTCCGGGGAATTTGGTGTGTCAAGTAGCACTGCCTGCGAGATAAATAGTATTTCGATCGAGGTCATAAGGACAAGGTTGGTAAGCTGTACCAATTGTTATGCTAGGGACCCTTTATTTATATAGAGCGGCCCTTTTTTCTGTGTCCTTGATTTGCTTCCATTAGCGCTCAGAACGTTCTTTCAACCTCGCTCTAAGATCCATATTTTCTATGGAGAAGACAGCCGCGAGGCTTTGCCAATAGGCGGCCTCCGCGACCGCATAAGTGAGTTTTGAATCATGAGGGGTTAAAGAGACTTCACTCAAGACACCCTCAAAGGTCGCAGGGAAAAAATCATCACAGGCATGAACAATCAATACCTGCGCTTCCGCCGGCAGCTCAAAGTTTCCCCATCTACTCATTTTTTTCTTCGCGAGCGCATGACAGGCTCGCGCATACAACTCCTCAGTCGTTTCCTCCTCGGCCAGGGCCGGGCTACAGAGCCAAAGAACTAGAAAGACACCGATCAGGATCGTTTTCATGGTCATCCTCCCTCCGCCTGCGATGTGCTGAGCTTAATATTTAGTGTACCAGCCTTTCGTGAGATCACCCCATATCTACTTAGATAGAGAGGCCCTTCATTCGGAGAATCTCAACTTATGTCAACACCTCTTCAAGTATGTGGAATGACTCACCCTTAGTTTTCGAGACACTCCTGACATATGAGCTCATCAAAAGGCAAAAGTGTCCAACATATTGTCTTAGATTGTCTGTAGCTGTCTGATGTGAAAATAAACCAAGTTCCAACAAACCCTCCAAAACAAGAATGGCCCACCTCGTTTCCGGGGTGGGCCGTTTTCCAACATGCTAAGTGGAGAAAGCTAAGAGCAGGTCGATGAGGGGGACTCTACTTTAAATTTAAGATCCACAAGATGTAGCGGGTGACAGGGTTGAGTGCATGTCCCAGCTTGGATATTTTATTACTCTATGGCTTGCAGATCCCGCAGGGTTTAAATCCAGAACCTATCGCCTCATTCCTATTGGCAAAATTCTCACTACAATTTTTGCAGTCATAGTATTTACAACCTTTTTGGTGAAAGACTTTGCTACTGCTATTCCCATGCAGGGCTCTTGAATTGGAAAATTCTGATGAAATTAGCTTTCTAGCGGTTCTTTTTCCTTTTCGGTATTCCCATGGCGGGGAAGGGGAGATGTCCTGCCACAGGCCAATTCTGAGCCTTCTAGCATCAGATTCTAATGCGCCAATCGATTCATCTTTTGAGTAGGTCCGATACCACCAAGCCATGCCTGCTTTCACAAGCTCTCTATTCAGACTCCTGCCATCGGAGAGAATGACTTCACCAACAGTTTGGCCGTAACGATCCTTGGTTTCAATCTCTACAGTGACGATTTTTCCTGCTGCCATTTCGATTGTGAATTCTTTCGCTTTCTTCCCGAATGGCTGTTTCTTTTCAGGGCAATCGATCTCAGCTAGGCGTATTCGTTCAGCCCTGCCTTGGTGCATTACTTCGATGGTATCGCCATCAGACACCTTGACCACCTTGCCGACAAAATTTGCTGCCTGAACTTGGGCAACAAAAATGAAGACGATAGCGAGAAAAAAAAGCACATAAAGCCTCACTGAAGCTGCCCTTCCGAAAAAAATCCATTGGACTTTATTGTGAATTTCTCCCCGTCCCTATCATAGTGCTTTTCATAAACTCCCTTCTGATCACTCTCTACAACCCGAATAAGATTTCCCCCCTTAAAACATATGTAGAACTCGCATCTACCCTTCTTTGCTTCAAGGGAAAATGACCTGTACTCGAACCACTCCTGTTCAAATTCTGAATCAGAGATTTTGTTATCTCTGTTTTTTTCTAAGTTTGACCTAAGTTTCTCCTTGGTAATAATTCTACCTGCAGGAAACACCCTTATTTTTTCGACAAGGCTCTGTATTTTACTCCTCAATTTCAACCTGAGGTATTTCCTGTCATCATCAGTAGAGCTACTTAACTTCTCATAAAGTTCAGACAACGCCTCAACATTCTCGGTAATGCTCACACCGGACGTGGACAGATTTCTATATCTAGTCTCTAATATATTTACTTCCTTCGTAGTTTCACCAATAATTCCTCTTACAATCTTCAACCTCACCCTTATGTCTCTTTGGGCCTCTATGTCATCCTCATCCTCAATGCACCTGATGAGGTTTTTCTTTTTATTTTCAAACTCGTCTAATTTGTTTCTGTTTTCGGTCAAACGGTCGGATATAGAAGATAATTCACTCTGAGATTTGCTGTTAACACTCAGAATTTCCGAAATATCTAGGTGCTGACAATTGTACAAAAACGCTTCCTCAAACTCAGGGTATCGGATGGAATGGTATTCACATCCAAGACCCATCCTAGCAGTGTTACACGCTAAATAAGTCCCCCCTTTGGGGAGGCGTCCCTTGTTTACTAGAACCATGGAACCTCCGCAATAATCACACTTAACTAGCCCTGTGAAAAGATTTTGGATTTCCCCGACTCGGCCCACCCCCTTAGTAGTTCTCTCTTTTAACTTCTCCTGTACTCTACGAAACTGATCTTCTCCTACTATAGAAGGGTAATAATCAATTATAGGATCACCCAACGGGTGCCTCACACCTTCTGTCTTGGTGTGTGGTTGGAACTCACCAATCACTGATCTATTGGTGAGTATTTTTCTGATATAGCTTGCATACCAACCTGTTTTCTTACGCCAAGATGGTATTTTTTTTTCATTTAATCTAATAGCTATAAGTCTTACCCCAAGGCCCTCTTCAGACCAATCGAACATCTTTTGCACCATCTCACATCGTTCTTCAATTTCATGAAACATATCAGACGACTTTTCATATTTAAGCCACGCAGGAGAAATGCTTGTAAGTTTTTTTTTATCAAGATTATTTCTCTTTTTATCCCATGCATTTTTAAGCCTATAAGATTTCTTCTCACTTTCTTCATTTGCTAAAAGCATACTTCCTAGGCTTGCATATAATTGACCTGCATCATTATTTACACTTTCATATGTATATTCCCTGCCGTCCAAAAGTGTAACTATTTTAATTCCTGCTCCTAGTATTTGAGTGAACAGCCCAAACGATGCCAAAACCTTATCTCTACTCAACCTATCAAAGGATTCGATAATCAAAACTGATCCATCTTTAACTAAGCCGTTTTCAATAGCCGAAAGGAATATTGCCAATTTCCCTTTCTCTCTATTTTTCCCTCTAAAGCCTGACACGCCTATGTCTTTTATCGTCAAAGAATCGTTTAACTCTAAGCCATTTTTGTCTGCGTATTCTTTCGTCCGTTCAACTTGCCGCCTTAGGCTGTCCCCCCTCAATTGGTCAAGAGTCGAAAACCTGATGTAGGAATAGCATTGTACTTTTTTCTTCATCTCCAACCTCCGTACGCTTCGGGCACAAACGAAACACTAATTCCGTGTAACTATACGTAAA
>SDWK01000347.1 GCA_004195335.1 Shewanella sp. | reverse complement strand
TTATTATATCAACAATGATGGTGATATTCCTGTATTGAGGCGTAGAACACTCAGCGCATTGAATGGAATGAGGAATGAAGAGCAGCTAGTTGAGGGAATTGAAAATATTAGAATTCTCTATGGTTTTGATAATGATGGTGATAATACTGCTGACAGCTTTATGCCCGTTCAAAATGTGACCACTCTAATGTGGGATAATGAACAGTTTCAGCGAATAGTGGCTTTAAGAATTTTTGTATTGGTCCGCTCAACTGAGACTGACAATAGTTATACAAACACGACAGTATATACCTTAGGTGATAAAACGATTGCAGCGACGAATGATAACTTTAGACGAAAAGTTGTCACCAGCACTATTGTGCTAGAAAACCCTGTATTGATCAGGTAGTTGGCTGCCAGATGGATTTTTTATGTGGAGTTGGTAGATGAAAAAGCAAAAGGGAATAGTCCTATTCTTTTCGCTAATTATTTTGGTCATTATGACGGTCATTGGTGTTGCTTTAGCTGTTAACTCGACACAGTCGATAAGAATGGCCGGCGCAGGATCAGAACGAGTCGAAGCTATGGCGGCGGCTCATGGCGCATTAGATAGCGTCATAGATGTTAATAAAGGCCTTGTACTGGCTAGCCTGCCCGCGGGGATTACGGCGGCTGGAACTATGCTAGGTGTGACTAGCACAATAACTCCACTACAGTTAAGTGATGTGGGTTGCCAGAGAAGTTCAGATGCAAGTTCAGCAAATCTTATCAGTTGCCGTCGTTCAGAAATCTCTAGTGTGGCGGCATTTGGTCGAAATAATATGGGTCAGTTAACAGTTGTTGCGGGTGTTGAACAAGAAGTTCTCACTGGAAGCACTGGGGGATAGATATGTTAATTAAGCAAATTGTCTGTGCATTCTTTTTTGCATCGGTATGTATATCGGGAATCACCTTCGCCGATGATACAGAACTCTATGTTATTGGGGGAAGCAATCAAAATAAGAAAAACCCTAAGGTACTGATTATTTTTGATAACTCTGGCAGCATGTCTACCATTGAGGAAGATTCTCCCGGCGCTTATGTTAATGATCAAGATGATCTATATCCCGCAATTAGCTCTGCTCATGCTTACCAAGATGATAAAGTCTATTTTACCAAAGGGGCTGGTATAGATGATACGGGGGGAGATATCCCATTAAGCCCCTCTGATTCTAAACGCTTCTTGAAAGATATTAACGGTTGTCATCAAAGTTGGGCGTTATTAGAGAAGTATGGTCGTTATACTGGCTTTGTTGGTGAGTATAGAATTCAAGGAAAAACCGGTACCTGGGGAGAGTTGCGTGATAATAGCGGTGCAAATTATGACACTATCGACTGTCTGGAAGATATTCAGGAAAATGATCCAGTAAATGCTAAAGATAAAGATGGAACTTCACATCCAAATGGTTTTCCAATAGATGGGGTTCAGCAAGGAAATACGCCCAAACCTTATAGTGTTGTAGGAGGAAATACTCAACTGGGTAACGGGGAAGCAGTGACCCTGTATACCGCTAATTACCTGCGCTGGCACGCAGCAGCCGTAGCCGGAGTACTGCCGACCAGTCCGCAATCACGATTAGACATCGCAAAAACTGCAATTGAACAAGTTATTAATTCAAATCAATCAGTCGATTTTGGCTTAGCATTATTTAATATGGATTATCCTTCAGAAGGTTACCGTGATGGCGGTCGTATCGTCTCAGGTATACAGAAACTGACTAGCTCATCTAAAAGTGCATTGCTTGCAACTATTGATGGGATCCCTGCCGATACCAATACACCCTTATGTGAAACCCTTTTTGAAGCTTATAATTATTTTGCTGGAAATCCTGTTCTTTTTGGCAAGAAAGACTCTGACTATTCAAATTGGTATGATGGAAATGAACCGCCCAGAGATACAAGTATAGAAGCGGGTAACAAGTATATTTCACCATTCAGAGTCTGTCCCGATGCTGCTTATGTTATATACATTACTGATGGCGTTCCTAGTCAAGATACTTTTGCTAATGGCGATATTATTAGCCTTACCAAGAATGGTGTGACTGAGCAGGCTGATGACAAAACCGTAGCTCCACTTTACACCTCTTTTTCAGAAGGGCTTTCTACAGCGAGTTATTTGCCTGCGTTAGCGAGTTATCTTTACCATAACGATCTTGTCACATCACCAGAGACACTCAGTGATGGAACAACTCAAGAGCACATGCAAACAGTTAAAACCTTCACTATAGGGTTTAGTAAAGGTGCGAGTGATGCCGCTCCATTACTTGCTGAAACAGCTAGAAGAGGGGGAGGGACATACCTTGCTGCGACTGGTGGTCTAGCATTAGCCGATGCGTTAAATGAGGCTTTGCTGACAATAATGGAAATAGATGCAAGTTTCACTTCACCTAGTATCGCCAGTAATAATTTTGATCGTACTCAAACATTTGATTCAGCCTATTATGCTATGTTTCTGCCTGGAAAAGGGCCAAGGTGGACAGGGAATCTTAAAAAATTAAGGGTTACTTCTGCGGGCGTTCTTGTGGATAAAGTGGGTGCAGTAGCGATTGGTGACCAAGGGAATATTAAAGATACTGCTTGCACCTACTGGAGCAAGTGCTCTACTAAGGCTGATGGTAAGAACGTTGCTGAAGGCGGAGTAATAGAAGCGTTGCAAAAAGCGACACCTTCCAGTGGGGTCAGTGAAAGAGTTATATATTCTAACTTAACTAACCCTATGACTAAGTTATCCCAGGTTTCAGATTCTATACTTGCGACGAATATGGACATTTTGGAAGCTGATGTAGACGATACCGTTAAGTGGTTATATGGCTATGATGTAGATCTTGATAATAAAGGTGGGAGTGTTACCAGTTTTCGAAGTGATATTATGGGAGACCCTCTACACTCTAAGCCATTAGCGTTGAATTTTGGCTCGAAAGAGAGTCCAGACATTAGAATTATGTTAGGTACTAACCAAGGCTTAGTACATATGTTCAAAGATACTGGGGATACAGTCGAAGAAAGTTGGGCTTTTATTCCAACAGAATTATTAATCAAGGTTCCAGTGTTAAGAGAGAATACCTCTAACGGTGGACATTATGTATATGGAATGGATGCCTCTCCAGTTGCTTATACTGAAACAAGTGAATCTGGTCAGGTCAATAAAGCCTGGGTCTTTATGGGCATGCGTCGTGGTGGTACCTCTTATTATGCACTGGACGTAACATCACCTGATTCACCAAGTGTTAAGTGGGTTATTACACCCAGCTCAAGCGGTTTTTCGGAACTGGGTCAATCTTGGTCTGATCCCATAGTAACCAATGTGCCTGGTCATACAGGACCTGTGTTAATTTTTGGTGGTGGCTATGATGCATCTTTTTATGACGCTGATACGATACCAAGTACTGCGGCTGCAAAAGGGAAAGCTATCTATATTGTAGATGCCGACTCTGGTAGGTTAATTCATGCATTTTCAGATACTGGTGTAGACGGAACAAAACTAGATGGACTTGTCGACAGTATTCCCACTTCTGTAGCAATACTTGATAGTAATAATGATGGCACAACGGACCGTATCTATGCCACTGATGTGGGAGCTAATGTGTGGAGAATGGATCTAGATAGCGCTAATACCAGCTTATGGAGTGGTTATAAACTTGCTGACTTAGGTGGTAGTACAACACTAAATGATAGGCGTTTCTTTGCTGAGGCTGCTGTCGCTCAAACTACATTCAGTAATATATCTCAAGTGGACGTTACTGATGCGCAAGGGGCTACTTCAACAACCGAAACATATCAGAATGTGCCTTATGATGCAGTAGCTGTCGGGACTGGCAATCGTGCTCACCCAACAGGTTTAGATACAAACGATATGTTTTTTGTATTACAGGATCGCAATGTTGTTACAAGGGTTGTTGCCGATGTACCTGTTCCAGCAGTCATTGATTTAAGTCGGCTCTATGATGTGACTTCAGCCCCGCCAACATCACTGTCAGATAACATTACGTTTGGGGATAAACGTGGTTGGAAGTATGATTTTCCCGCATCGGGAGAGAAGTCATTAACAGCGGCTCTGATCATTGGTGGGAAAGTTTATTTTACTTCATTTGTGCCCTCTATAAACGTAGTCTCGGATTTAGTTTGTAGCAGTTCAGGCCAAGGACGTTTATATGTATTTGACCTGCACAAGGGAACAAGAACTTACGCCAATATTTATTATGAATTAGGTGAGCGTGTTCCTGATACTCCTCAGATTGTGATTCCAGCCCCAGAAACTGGCGAAGAACCATACATTTATATCATTGGTGTAGGCAAAGGGGAGATTAAGGATGGTGAGGCTTCTGGAACTATCAATGTAGGTTCGGGTTTAGGGGTCAACAAAATTTACTATCATATTGACGAATAATAGAAAATTGTTTGCCAGTTAATATTGGAAG
>SDWK01000071.1 GCA_004195335.1 Shewanella sp. | reverse complement strand
GAACATTAGAGACTAAAGGATAAAAAATAATGAAGATGAAGCATTTCAACATGACAATGACGTCAATATTTTTGATGTTATCCAGTGTACAAATACAAGCTCATGGGTGGTCAGAATACCCAGAGGCAAGACAGCAAACATGTTATAACGAAGGCGGTATTTGGAGTGGCAATCCACCGAACCCAGCTTGTGCCCAAGCGAAAGCGATTTCAGGTTCTTACCCGTTTGTTCAACGTAACGAATTTTCGATCAATATTCCTGATTACAACAATATTCAAACGGTCAAAAATGCCATCCCAGATGGTTCTTTGTGTTATGCCAATGACCCGCAAAAAAAGGGAATGGGTGCAGCACACGATGGCTGGACACGCTCAGAAGTAAACGCAGGAACATTTGAATATGTGTTCAATGCAACAGCGCCTCATAATCCATCATTTTGGCAATTTTACTTAACCAAACCCAATGCAGACTTATCGAAAGCCTTAGCATGGGGGGATCTAGATCTGCTTCAGGAAGAAGGTAACGTACCTGTAGTCGGTGGCAAATACCGTATAGACGTGACGATACCGGCTGATCGTGTCGGCAATGCAATTTTGTTCGTACGCTGGCAACGTGCGGATCCCGTTGGCGAAGGTTTTTACAACTGCAGTGATATTGTGATTGTTAATGACGGCGTTACTCCGCCACCCGTTGATCCCGATCCAACACCAACCGAACCGTATTTAGTTAAAGGTGATGTGTTTATACCGCAAACGGTCATTCTAAGCTCAGCCACAGTGGGCGATTCAGTAAACTACAAGGTACTTAATAAATACGGAGAAGAACATTCTTCATTCTCTGTTGCGATTACAGAAGAAAACAAGAATGACTGGGATCGACTGCTAGCATCAAAAGTGAATGGCTGGTACGAATCGAATCATCAAGGCAACGTGTTCATTGGTCGCTGGCATGAGGACATGAGCCACTACATGTATTTCCAAAACGATCTGCATGGCAATGACTTTAATTCAAAAGATTCACGAGCATCTGGTGAGTTCTCTATCACAACTGGTACAAACCCAGTGGAAGCTGTGATTTCGCCAAAAGTGCTGAAAACGCTGAATAACGCCACTGTGGTACATGGTGATTACGTCGTGCTAACGCATGATGAAAGTAAGGGTGCAGCAACCAATGTGCAGTGGTTACAAGTTAGCGGTACACCTGTAGAAATGAATATTGGCTCAAACAATGAGTTAATCGTTAAAACGGCCAAACTCACAAACACTCGCCATGAATTGACGTTTAAACTCGTGATCAGTAACAACGATGCTACCGATGAAGAGGTGTATTCATTCATCGTTGAGCCTTCCACTACAGATCCAGTCGACCCGCCAGTTGAACCCGATACAAAAGCTTGGAGCGCAACTAACACTTATACCGCCAACGATGTCGTCACTCACAGCGGCAAATCATGGACAGCTCAATGGTGGACACTCGGTGAAGAGCCTGGCACCACAGGCGAATGGGGAGTATGGCGCTAAGCCAAATGACCTAAAATAGCACCCAATATAACCAGAAGGATCTCCTTCTGGTTTTTTTAGCCAGCAAGGAAAATCTCACCCTATATCATACTGATATGAATGTATTCTGGTGGGCTGCTGTCATTCTTTATTGGATTATTTATTTCTTGGATTCTGGCTGCTGTAGGCACTATAAAAGGAATGAAGAAGGAAAATAGGTCTGAGTCATCGGGATCCAAGATTACGCTCGTCGCGGACAGGTTAGTTCTGAACTGGCAGCCTTGATCAGGAGGGCAAACTTGTTTGTCAGGTAACCAAGGGGCTAAATGAATGAATGCTTTTCAAACTTCGTTTGCTTATTTTGAGAGAGTAGGCGTCGTGGAATTCCATTCTCTTCTGGCAATAAAGAATAGAGGAAGATTAAGCAACCGGAAGTGTCCTTGTAAACTCAACGAAAGCAACTCCACTTTCAATGAGTGTCTAACTTTGCTTACTTTCCAGTCGCTATCGCCTTGAGTTTAAAACTCAATTAAGAGCAAGAACCACAACACACACCGCTGTCACCGTGTTTAGGATTGACATCTGCTTCAGCTTTTACAGCGGTATCAGTCACATCAACTTCTTCGGTTTTTTCTACAATCTTAGTTTCTGTTAGTACAGAAGCCTTACTCTCTGATTTCTTCAAACCAAATATTTTTTTGAATGATACTGACATAGAAACTCCACAAATTATAAAGGCGTATTTTTAACGCATGTTATAATTCCCGAGTAATTTAGTCAACTATTAATCACTCTCTTTGGCGTGATGAATAACGGTGATTTGTAGTTGTTCACTAAGTGCTAAAACTGAATGGGTATTTGTTTAGATGTTCATTGCAGAAAGCAACGCGACAGTGCCAATGGCAGCCAAGTCGTTCATCATCAACAAGGGATTTTTTTTCATTTCCAAAGTAGATGACAACGATCCAGGCACATGGAGCCTCACCCTGAGTACACTAAAATGAGCTTATGACCGCAATTTACTGCTCAACAATCCGGCACATAATGATGAATTAAACAGGTGCCTGTTCTTTAATGATATCGACAAAGAAGGATTTTAGCGCTTGTTTACTCTCATCATCTAATGACTGACCCTCTTTGTCAGAAACAAGAAATACATTATCAACCTGTTCACCAACCGTAGTTATTTTTGCAGAGTGAATATTGAGTTCAAATAGCCTAAAGCCGTTACAGAAGTGACTCATAAATTGTGGATTATCGAGTGCCGTGACACTAATAAGCGTTCTATCCTTTTTACGAGAATGCAAAAACTCGACTTTAGGATCGCTGACGAATGAGCCAATGTTGCTATTACGGCGTTGCTTAGGCACCTTTCTATTTTCAAACAATACTTGTTTCAGCCTTTGCTTGATACGGTCACGTCGCCCAGTGGTTCTTATTGGGTGATGGTCATAATCCAGTATTTTTAAAGACTCGACCACATAGCCATCTTTAGTCTTAGAGATATTCGCTTGCTGAACCGAGATCTGTAGTGAGGCTAAAGTATTAAATAATGTCACAAACAGGCCGGGTTTATCTTTCATATAGACGAATAGATCACTGCTACCTTTAGTGCTGCTTTCATCTAGCAGAATAAGAGCATGTTCCGCAGGGTGTTGCGTCATCGCTTGAGAGTAGCGGGCGATTTCACTGGGTTGAGCATTGCTGAAAAATGATAGCGGTAAACGTTTCCAAAGCTGTTTAATCACATCAGGCGTTTCACTCACGCCCATCAGTTCTAGCGCTTCATTTTTGTGTTCACGAACGATAGTTCGCTGCTCTAAAACATTTTCTAAACCATTACGCAGTGCATAGCTAATCGACAGGTAGAGATCTCGAAGTAACGTCGCCTTCCAGTTGGTCCACAGGTCATCATTTGTCGCTTTAATGTCGGCAATCGTTAAGCAATAAAGCGCATCGAGTCTGGCTTTAGTCCCTATCGCTTTCGCAAGATTCTTAACTTCCGAAGGGTCATATATATCTAATCGTTGGCAGGACAAGGATAACAACAGATGATTTTTAACTAACCAGACTATCACCTTAGCTTGCGACGGTTTTAGCTCATGAAATACAGCAAATTGCAGCGCGTCGACAGCACCTAATTCACTGTGATCACCACCGCGTCCCTTGCCTAAATCATGGAACAAGGCTGCTAACAACAATACCTCTTTATTCTCTATCGCTTTGTAAACAGCGCTCGGCTGTACAAGAGACGGGTTTTCAGGCTTACCGTTCAGTGAGTATAAATTTTTCAGTAACTTATGAGTATGTTCATCAACGGGATAAACATGGTATAAGTCGAACTGCATCTGACCCACAATTTCGCGCCACTGGGGAAGATATGAAGCCAAGATCCCATGTTTGTGCATTAATGATAACGCGAGCCCCATGCCCTGAGGATGACGAAATAGCGAGATAAACTCTTTACGGCAGCTATGAAAATCTTGCAGGTCGCCTAATAGTCGTCGTCTCACCTGACGTATTAACCGAATTGTCTGCGGCGAAATACCATCAATATCGTTCGCGTTTTCTGCAATATGGATAAACAGAGCGATGAGCTGTTTACGATCAACAAAGACATCATCATTGCGAGCGTTGATCAGTCGACTATTTATTTCGAAGTGTTCATTTATCGGGGTAGATTTCTTGTCTGTTTGTACCAGGATTTCATCTTTAAAATACAGCAATAGCATTTTATTGAGTTCACTAATCCGCCTCATTGCACGGTATAGCTGACGCATCATTTTTTCGATAGCGAGGTGACTGTTGTCTCCGAACCCCATCAGCCTAGCAACATCACTTTGCAAAGAGATAAGTAGTCGGTTTTCAGAACGCTGCGCTGCTGCATGTAATGCCCAACGTGTACGCCAGATAAAATGTTGTGACTCTAATAATTCTGCATATTC
>SDWK01000067.1 GCA_004195335.1 Shewanella sp. | reverse complement strand
CAGACTAAATCAGATAAAATCACAAATTTCAGTTAATGGCTTTTTCTGCATAGCGTGCTCAGGAACGGTTGCATCCTCGCTTGGATACCCGACAATAATGAGCATATAGGGTCTTTCATTTGAGTTATCCCGGCCACACACTTTACTTAGAAAAGACATCGGCTTTGGTGTGTGAGTCAATGTTCCTAAGCCCGCATGATGTAGTGCTTGAATAAGGAAGCCCGTTGCAATACCTACTGACTCATGTACGTAATAATTAGTTTTTTGCTCACCCAGCTCCTCATTACGCTTTTTACTAAAAATAGCGATTAACCATGGGGCATGTTCAAGATAAGGCTTCTCAGCGTTAGTCCCTAAAGGTTTGAGTGCCTTCAGCCACTCTTCACCCGCTCTGCCTTCGTAAAAAGCGCGTTCTAACGCTTCGGCTTCATGGCGGATCTGTGCCTTGACTTCGGGAGAGCTTATTGCGACAAAATGCCAAGGTTGATGATTCGCTCCACTAGGGGCGGTGGCGGCAGTTTTAATGCATTGCTCAATAACTTCTCTGGAAACCGATCTATCAGAAAACTGCCTGATAGAGTGACGCCTTTTTACTTCATCGTAATGACTCTTAGCCCTGGCGAGCATCTCCTCTTCGCTGTACTCAATAAAATCTGCCAGAGGAAAATGTGCTTCAGATTCAATCATCTCTCTTCCTTATATTGTGATTCCCTGTTTACCATAACTTAAGGAGAGCAAAAAACCAGCAAATAAAACCACAGCAACTTAGGTGACAATCTAGATAAAGGCATTAAACCATCTCTCGAGCACAACCCCATTTACTCCAACTTTCAGCCAGTAAACCTGTACATTTTACCGCCACCGCTTTAGTGTTAACACTAACAAGTAAAGATCTAACCTAAGGTTTACACTGGCTTCATCTACGCGGCGTGTTTCTCTTACACTCATAGCCACACTCTTAGCAATATTATCATTCCTATTGCCTGTGCTCGCTGCGCCTCTAGATACTTCTAACTCATTTAAACAGCCGATAGGTAAAGAGCTGTTCTTCTTTCAAGAACAGGAGCCCCTTTCTTTCAATTCAGCCCTATTTGGCTTTCAGCAAGGAAATTTCAAAGCATCTCATTCACGCGTGCTCAGCTTCGGCATTGGCTCGAATCCCGTCTGGTTAGCCTTTAAGGTTGAAAACCTGCAAACCTCATCGGTTAAAAGACGTATACAAATCGCAACATCCTGGCTAGACAACCTAGACATTCACTATATTCCGGCGCGTTCTACAGCATATAGAAAAGTTTCGACGCAGTACTCTGGAGATAGAAGAACCTTCACTCTGCGCAATCTAAACGATAGATATTTTAGCTTCGATCATGACTTCACTCCGGGAGAAACGACGGTATTGATTCGTGTCGAATCGCCTGATCCTATGGTATTGCCACTCTATTTTTCAAGCTTAGATGCTGCACAGGAGAGGTCACATTTTCAAAGTTACAGTTATGGTTTTCTCTATGGGGCACTTATCTGCCTGCTTATCTATAACCTAATGTTATTTATTGGAATGCGAAGCATTAGTTACCTTCTATATTCGATGTTTTTATTGTCATTTCTATTGATGAACTTGTCCTATACTGGTCATGGCTTTCAGTGGCTATGGCCTAATCACCCACAATGGCAGCAATGGGCAAATCCGACATTGATGATGCTATTCAACGTCACCGGACTACTGTTCGCATTACGATTTTTACGGGTGAAAGCTTTCCTGCCAGGCACCTACAAGCTAACCAAGTTTATCTGCATTCTGTTCCCTCTCCTGCTATTAACGGCCTTGAGTATGGGCGATCAAGTTCTTGGACTCATTTTTGCCTTCGACTTTATGCTGCTGTTCTCATTTATGATGATACTGCTTGGTGTTATGGCACTGAAGGCGGGGAATCCAAGCGCTAAAATATTCTTGTTGGCATCAACATCTTCTATGACGGGTGCTGCGATAACAGGTATGGCGGTTTGGGGGTTTATTCCATTTAGCGATTTAACCTATCGCGCCGCAGAAATAGGTATTCTCATCGACATAGTGTTGCTAGCCTTGGCGCTGGCCAGTAAGTTTCGCGCCACAGAAAGACTGAAGATCATTGCCGAGCACCTGGCGAAAACCGACCCTCTAACGGGACTTAATAATCGTCGGGCCTTCTATGAGATGACACTATCTTTCTGGAAAAAGAAGAGAGCAGAGATCGGGATTTCGGTGATCATTATCGACATTGACTACTTCAAGGTCATCAACGACACCTACGGCCATACCGCCGGCGACGATGTACTCACACAATTTGCAAAGCTATTGAACGAGAGTCTCAGGCAGCAAGATATTGCAGCTCGCTGGGGAGGGGAGGAATTTATCTTATTACTTCCTAAGACTCGACTGAAAGAGGCTTCGACAATTTCAGAGCGTCTGTGTAACAGCATTGCACAACATGAATTTATTGCTAACCGTAACAAACTTCAGGTCACCGTAAGTATCGGGCTAGCCCATGGTAGTCCGGCCTCTTCTTCCCTCGAACACTTAATATCTCTAGCCGATCAGCAGTTATACCAAGCCAAAAAACGAGGCAAGAACCAGATAAGTTATGAACTTGAGCAAACAGCATAGTAACTATACGAGTTTAGCCATCAATTTCTGATTTTCAATTTCGATGTGTTTATAAAAATCACGGTCCGATAATTTAGATGCTGCAGCCTCATCGATGACCAAAACAGCATCGGTGTGCAGTTGCAGTGCCGATGCCGGACATGCCGCCATTAAAGGCCCTTCTACGGTAGCTAAAATGGCATCGGCTTTATTCTCACCGGTCGCCAATAACACCACTTTTTTAGCATCTAAGATGGTACCAATTCCCATCGTAATCGACAGGTGGGGCTGATATTCTTCTTCGCGAAAGAAACGAGCATTATCTGCGATAGTGGCCTTAGTTAATGTCTTCACACGGGTACGTGACATTAAACCTGAAGAGGGTTCATTGAAACCTATGTGACCGTTACGTCCTATGCCCAAAAGTTGAATATCGATACCTCCGGCGGCGACTATTTTCTCTTCATAACCCACGCAGGCTTCAACCGGGTTTGCAGCATCACCGGGCGGAACATGAGTTTGTGCCTTGTTGATGTCGATATGATTGAACAAGTGTTCATTCATGAAATAACGATAACTCTGTGGGTGTGTTCCATCCAGTCCTAAGTATTCATCGAGATTGAAGCTAGTCACCTCTTTAAATGAGATCAACTTAGCATCAGACGCTTCTATCAGACCTCGATATAGAGAGACTGGGGTCGAGCCTGTCGCCAAACCTAAAACAGAATTCGACTTCTTTTGTAATTGCTTAATAAAGAGGTTAGCACCATAAGCAGCGACTTCGGCACTATCTTTTAAAATGACAATTTGCATAATTTCAGAACCACCCACACCCAGTTAAACACAGAATAAATATTTCATAACATAACTATAACCCCAAATGACAACGCTGTCATCAGTGATGAACATTGTACCTGCACTCAGACATACTTCAGGATGATCATAGGCTAGCAATAGAGAGTTCGAGGGCCATAGATTAAAAGTGCTGGGGGATACCATCTGTTATCCCCTGTTCGGGTTATACTAAGCGCAGCTCGAGACTAATGACTGAACCACAGATGCCCGAACATAAACCAATCCAACGATCACAAATGAATGAAAATACAGATAACACCTCTTCAGATGAGCTCAATACTGAATCTGTATCGGTAAAAGAGATTTCTCAACTCCATTATCATTTTAAAATTTTCAAACCTTATGGCTACCTGAGCCAGTTTGTTCCTGAAAGAAGAAAGAGTAAAAAATTACTCGCTGAACTCGCCCAATTCCCGGCTGGAACAATGGCAATCGGCAGACTCGATCATGATTCAGAGGGACTACTGTTACTCACTACAGATGGCATGGTAAGCCACAATGTGCGCAGTAAAAAAGTAGAGAAAGAATACTATGTGCAAGTTGATGGCGATATAGATGCTGCCGCAATATTAAGGTTACAAACAGGGGTAGAGATAGGCATCAAGGGGGAGAAATACCTCACACTTCCCTGTAAGGCATTTAAACTGGCTGTAGAGCCTGAATTACCGGCTAATGGTCGTAAACCGCGTGACCCTAAGCATGGGCCGATGAGTTGGGTATCGATCACTATCGCTGAAGGAAAAAACCGTCAGATAAGAAAAATGACGGCAGCGGCAGGTTTTCCAACTCTTAGGTTAGTCAGGGTCAGAATTGGCAATATTCATCTCGATAAGATGCAATCTGCAGAGGTTATTCAACTAAAAGACCTACTAATGTCAGAAACGTTGGCATCGAGCCTATAGCGCTTTGGCTGATCACACTGTGCCAGCGTCTCAGGTGCCGGCTTGTTGCCGATGACCCCCCTTACAAA
>SDWK01000876.1 GCA_004195335.1 Shewanella sp. | reverse complement strand
CGGTATAAAGATGTGATCGCTCAGCGAGAATTTAGCGCTTCTGAGGCAAGGCAACGAGTGAAGAACATAGTTATTCTACGTTTAAGCTCGTTAACACAGTATCAGATGCGCTAAAACTCGCCTTTCAGGAGTGTTTTTGGCTGCCTACTTCTGCGTTGAATAACTTCAGAAGGGAACACCATTCCCTCATCCATTCGTCTTGAATTAGTTTGCCAAAAAAACTCTGAGTAGATCACTTTCTTATACCGATTGGTATAATACAGCGTGAACGTTATAGATTGTTTAATTAAAACCGACTATTGGGATAATCAAGATGGACACTTGGCGCAGTAGAACAGGGCTATTTTTTGCGGTGGTGGCAGGACTTCTCGCTGCGCTTATCTCTGGTGTGGTATTAGCCGAAACGGCATCAGATATCGTAGACAAGTCAGATGAACAGATGCGTGGTGATTCGAGCTATTCTGTTGCGACCATGAAGATCATTCGTCCAGACTGGACGCGCACCATGAGCATGAAGAGCTGGACCAAAGGTCAAGAGCTATCTCTGGTTCTGGTTACCGCTCCGGCGAAAGATAAAGGAAGTGCATCTTTAAAGCGTCAAAAGGAGATGTGGAGCTGGATCCCGAGCATCGAGCGGGTTATCAAGATTGCGCCTTCTATGTTGAGTCAATCTTGGATGGGATCAGACTTTACCAATGACGACCTCATCAACCAATCCTCAATTGTCGTCGACTATGAACATACTTTGCTTAAAGAGGAGATGATAGACGGCGATAACACTTGGGTTATCGATGCCATCGCCAAGCCTGATGCACCTGTGGTTTGGAGTAAGGTGAGATTGTGGATATCGAAGCAGACCTACCTGCAGCGTAAAGTTGAATTTATCGATGAGTTTGATGAGCTGGTTAATACCATGGAAACCTATGATGTTAAGGAGCTTGGCGGTCGCAATATTGCGACCCGTATGACGATGAAACCTGCCGATAAACCCGATCAGAGAACCGAGTTTATCACCCTCGAAGCCCAGTTTGATTTTGAAATTGGCGATGACTTTTTCTCGCAGCAGCAGATGAAAGCGTTAAGGGATTAAGTTACGAGCTACGAGTTACGAGTTACGAGCTAGGAGATAGGAGCTAGGAGATAGGAGCTACAACATGAAGGCTGTTGCTTTTTGCATATCGTTACTCGTTGCTCTCTTAGCTGTATCTTGTGCTCGAAGCTGCTTTAAGGAAATCATATGTTAATCAAGCTGGCTTGGCGAAACCTGTGGCGGCAGAAGCGGCGCACCATTTTAACGGCGTTGGCGTTGGCGCTAGCACTAGTTCTGTCTCTGTTTATGCGCAGTATGCAGGAGGGGAGTTATGCCAATAACATCGAGAACAGTGCTAAGTTTTCAACCGGAATAATCCAGTTACAGCATGTCGAATTTGAGGAGAGCCAGAGTATTGAAGATCTCCTTCCCGCCACCGATGAGTTTATTGCCGCTGCCCGAAATCTTGATGATGTAGAACGAATATTACCTAGGCTGGAGTCATTTGCTTTAGCGGCTGCCGGCGATAAATCAAAAGGGGTCATGGTGCTGGGCGTTATACCTGCTCTGGAAGATGAATACTCAAGTATCTCCGATAAAGTGGTAGAGGGGGAGTTTATCAAGGTTGATGATAAATCTGTGTTAATCGGTCTGGGATTGGCCGAATATCTCTCTTTGACTGTGGGTGATGAGCTGGTGCTGTATGGACAAGGCTATCGAGGCCAGACCGCAGCGGGGCTTTACAAGATTAAGGGAATCGTGCATTTCCCTCTGCCTCAGCTGGATAACCTGCTTATCTATATGCCGCTGCCACTGTCGCAAACACTGTTTAGTACCGGCGATCAGGTTTCTGCATGGGTTATCGATACCCGGGATCTTACCCTGCTCGAACAGACGATGGCCATACTGAAACGTGAATATTCATCCACTTTGCTGAACTCTTCACCGCCCCCTTCACTGCATTCTTTACTGGATAAAAATGGCAAGAGTCTGGTCAATGTACGTGACTGGGAAGATCTTGCTCCTGAGATGGCGCAGCAAATAGCCATGGATAAGGCGGGGGGCATTTTTATGATGTACCTCCTCTATGGCGTCGTGGGTTTTGGACTCTTTGCTACTATTTTAATGATGACGCTTGAGCGTTATCGAGAGTTCGGTGTGATGATGGCCACAGGGTTAGTGAGAACAAAATTGCTTGGTCTGGTGATACTTGAATCGAGTTTTATCTCGTTGCTTGGGGTCTCGATAGGCCTGGCTCTGGGGATCCCTTTGGTGGTTTGGTTTCATTATCATCCTATTCAGTTAACTGGCGAAACGGCAGAGATGATGCTGGAGTTGGGCTGGGAGCCGATCCTTCCCATGCTGTTATCGCCTTGGCTGTTTATCGATCAGATCCTGATTGTGCTTGGGTTAATGCTGCTGTGCTTGCCTTATCCCCTGTGGCGGATCTACCGGCTCGATCTGGTTACCGCGTTAAAGGGGGGTAGCCATGTTAATTAAACTGGCGTGGCGTAACCTGTGGCGTAATAAATTACGCACCTCGATTATGTTGTCCGCAATGGCTTTTGGCTTAATTGGTGTCGTTACCATGATAGGTTTTATGAACGGCATGTATGGCAATATGATCGATAATGCCATCTCTTGGCAGACCAGCCATGTTCAGGTTCATCATCAAGGTTTTGTCGACAACGCGGACATCAATCTGACCATTGTCGAGCCTGAGCGGATCACTGTCGAGCTGGCTAAGATGAGCGAAGTCATCGCCTGGTCTGAGCGATTTATTGTCGACGGCATGGTGGCCTCGGCGCGGTCATCCCGTGGTGTGCGAATTAATGGTGTCGATATCGAAGCCGAAGCCAGGATCACGCCGATTGCCGCCAGCGTGAAAGAGGGCCGTTGGTTACCCAGTGAAGGGCGTCACCCGGTTGTGGTGTCATCAAAAACGGCACAACGGCTGCGGTTAAAGTTAGGCTCTAAGATCGTGATCACCTTCAGTGATGCAGACAAAAATGTCACAGGTGCAGCCTTTAGAGTGTCAGGTTTTTTTAGTACTCCTTCCACAAGTTTCGACGATGGCAATATCTATGTGAGGCGGTCCGATCTGATGGCGATGGCAGGTATTGAAGGCAGTCATGAGATCGCGGTGTTACTCAATGACAGCAATAGAATGTCAAATGCCTTAGCTGTCATGGTGAGGGACAAAATCCGCTTAATGACATCCACCGAAAACAGGGTTCGAGACTGGCAGCAGATACAACCTATGTTAGCGTCAATTATCGCTCAGATGGGGCCGAGTAATGCCATTTTAGTGGGTATATTTGTGTTAGCCATGGGGTTTGGCGTGGTCAACATCATGTTGATGTCAGTATTTGAGCGAACCCGAGAGTTTGGGGTGTTGATGGCGGTGGGCATGCAGAAGCATAAGGTGTTTGCCCTGATTATATTTGAGACCAGTTTGCTTGGTATTACAGGCGCAACCCTAGGGCTGGTGTCGAGTGTCGCTTTAATCGAGTTGCTGCAGATTACCGGTATTCCTCTGGGTAATATGGCCGAAGGATTGGGCGCGTTTGGTGTCGATACGACACTGTATCCCCAGGTCGCCGCTGGCGAGTATCGTTACATCTTTATCACTGTAGTGCTGGTCTGTGTGTTAGCGGCGTTGTACCCGGCGAGACAGATTTTGAAACAACGTCCGGTCGATGCCATGGCTGAAAAGCATTAATAGAAGATACCAGATTTATATTATCAGTGGGCTAACAGTTTAAATTTAGCCACTACTTTTAACTGATGGTTTTAGCTAATACGTTTAGCTGGTTTTTGTGCGAAAAGTTAGTTATGACCGACTGTTAAGGAGGGAGAGAGCAGGTATGAGTATTAAAACGACTCAACTTCGTAAAACTTATAATCAGGATACGGATTTTCCTGTTCATGCGGTAAAGCAGCTCGACTTGAGTATTGAGCAGGGGGAGTTTGTGGCCGTGATGGGACCGTCAGGCTCAGGAAAAACCACACTGCTGAATATGATTGGCGGCATAGACATCCCCAGTGCCGGCACTGTGGTTATTGACGGTATCGATATTTGCTCATTGAAAGATAAAGCGCTTATTGCCTTTCGGCGTGACAATATCGGTTTTATCTTTCAGGACTATAGTTTGCTGCCAGTCCTGACCGCATTGGAAAATGTCGAATTTGTGATGCAATTGCAAGGACACAGTGAGAAGGAGTGCAGAGCGCGGGCTATCGCATTGCTGAAGCAAGTTGGTCTTGGAGACCAGCTACATAAAACGCCATCGAAACTTTCAGGTGGACAGCAACAGAGAGTGGCTGTTGCCCGAGCATTAGCGCCGAGTCCCAGATTTGTGATGGCCGATGAACCCACGGCGAACCTGGATGCTAAAAGCACGGCGGAACTGCTCGATAT
>SDWK01000875.1 GCA_004195335.1 Shewanella sp. | reverse complement strand
TTTTTGGGGTAAAGGTTTTTCTAGTAAATATTTGAGATTAGCAGAAAAGTTAAATGTTAAATTTTTAAGTGAGACTGATTTCAATGACACTTTAATCGAGAAGATAGAAGAGCATTCAGGCGTTACAGTTATCGCAGTGAAATTTAATTTTATTAAGATTTCTCCTAAGTGTAACTACGTGTTTATAGATGACGGTATTGGTTCGTATAGATCAAACTTAAGTCTACACTACAGTGTTTATGAGAATGAGAAGAAGTTAGGCTTAGGTTCTGGTCGTAAAATAAATTATTTTAGGTTTTTAGCTAGAAGATTGGCGCAACTATTTTTGTATAAAGTTTTGCGCACTTCAAGCTTTGGGCTTTTTTTGAAAAAAAATAAAGAGTTTATGCCTAATAGTATTTATAGATCATGTTTTAAGGATTTGCTGGGTGAGATAGCTTTGGAATCGCGTGATGGTGTTTTAGGCAGTAAGATTGTTTTATTTGTGACACAGCCTTATGTTCGTTTGGGCTTTATTAGTGAGATGGATTATTGTGAGTTCTTGAGTAATCTGTTTGTGTCTGCAGAAAGGGCAAAGTGTAGTCTGATTATAAAGGTGCACCCCGGTGATGATTTTGATTATAGTCGATATGATCACGTATCTGGCGATGTTGTTGCTGAAGAATTCATATATGTAAACAGACATAGTATTGTTTGTGTGGTTTCATTCGGGTCAACTACGCTGTTGAGCTCAGCTGTGATTTTTGGCATTGATTCGGTTAGGGTTATTCTTAATCTAAATCCTTCTACTGGTGATAGGGTTTTGAATGATATTTTTTTTAAACATACAAGGCAAGTCTGTTATGAAGATATAGTCAGTGGTGAATTCAGTTTTGATGTTTAGGGGTGATATTTAAAATCAGGAAAACAATATGTTGATGTGTGTTGGGTGGAGGGCAACATCAACGCATTGCCTGGATCGTACCGTTCAGTGTAGTTCGCTATTGAGACCCTTGTGTTGCAGTAGTTTTGAAACGATCTTAAGGGCTTTTGTCGCCATTGGTTACCAATGTCAACTCTACGATTAAGTTTTCGCACTTCCCGTTCTCGTGGCGAGGGTGTCATGTAGGTGTTCCCGGGTCGCTACCAATTTGATGAAATTGTGTTTGTCTACTTATACGGCTCTGATTTATGGATTTTTGAAAACAATTTTTTCTCCTCGCTGCTTTGCGTTGATAGAAAATTTAAAAATAACACCTTACCCCCATTCCGCATAAACTTGATGCTGTATAGTTTTATGTTGCTTGTATCGTTTTCTTTTTGGGCAGTAAAGCATGGCTTTATCCAATGATAAAAACTAGTCCTCTTGTTAGTGTAATTGTTCCAGTTTATAACGTTGGCCCTTATTTGGACCAGTGCCTTAGTTCTCTAGTCGGTCAGGTTTATGAAGATATCGAAATTATAATTATCGATGATGGCTCCACTGATGATGGGGCTAGTATTGCCAAGTCGTACTCGGCAGACGACAATAGGGTGATTTTGATTGAGCAGGAAAATTTCGGATTGAGCGCAGCCCGGAATGCGGGATTAGAGATCGCAGGGGGCGAGTACGTACTTTTTGTCGATGGCGACGATTGGGTTGATATTGATGTATGTTCTCATTTAATTGATTTAGCTCAGACGCGTGATGCTGATGTTGTTGTATATGGGTTGAAATTTCATTCTGACTCTAATGTTAGGTGCAGGAAGAACTTTGTTTATGATGGCGGCATTGGTGGTGAAGAGTATCTCTTGGAGTCCATGAAGAGTGGAGGTTTCTCTCCAACCGTTTGTAATAAGTTGTTCAGAAAGTCTATTATTGATACAATAGTTTTCCCTGTTGGGCTCAGGTATGAGGATATTTATTTCTCTTTTATGTCGATTTTGAGTTCAGATAGGGTTTGTGCTACGAATGATTTTTTCTATAATTATAGGATAGGGCGGTCTGGGTCAATAACAAGTAAAATCTCAATTGATAGTTTCTTTGATCTAAGGTCAATTTATCAGAAATTGTATCGAGATTTGCATTCTATGGGTTTAGGTGGTATTTGCAATAATAAGTATTATCGATCAGATATGCTGGCAAGGTTCGATAATGAAATAATTATTAAATTATTTGATAAGACTTCTTTTGAGGGCAGGGATGAAACTGTAGATATTTTAAAGAATGATAGTTGGCTTCAACTAAATTCAAAAAACTATTTATTAAGCCCTTTATCCTTTGTTCATAAGCTCAATTACATGTTTTTTTTTAGCCCTAAAGTGCTTCATTGTTTTGCAAAAGGTGTTTATTTATTTCGCAGTTTGATTCGTGGTTGGTAGTGGTAAGTTAATTATTGTAGGAGTATATATACGTGGTTACTGCTGTCGTCCTTTCATCTGGTTCCGGAAATCGTTTTCAGGGGCAGCAGCCTAAGCAATTTATGAAATTGTCTGGTTTGCCTGTTATCGTTCATACATTGAAAATATTTCAATCCAGCCCAGTAATTGACGATATTGTTATTGTCTGTCATGAGAACTTCGTTGATTATGTTCGGTGTCTTGTGCACAAGTACTCTATTTCTAAGGTCAAGACGGTGGTCATCGGCGGTCAGACCAGGCAAGAGTCATCTTTTGCCGGAATACGAGCCTGTGGTGATCTTTCAGAATATGTTCTCGTTCATGATGGTGTTCGCCCGTTTCTGTCGCACGAGGTGATTGAGCAAGTAGTCGCTGCGGTAAAAAGGCATCATGCTGTCGATACGGTCATCCCATCGGCAGATACGCTAGTTGAGGTTGATAGCGCTGGCTTTATTTCAAATATCCCAGATCGCGCGCGTTATCGTCGGGGTCAAACGCCTCAGGCTTTTTCTAGGGCTCTTATGTTGAGTGCGCATCGACAGGCTTTAGAGGACGGTTTTGCGAGCGCCACGGACGATTGCCAGTTGGTCATGCGTCTTGGACATCCGGTTTATTGCGTTGAAGGCGATGAACAAAACATCAAAATTACATATCCGATTGACCTTCATATTGCCGACAAGCTTTTTCAATTAAACGCCCAGTTTGTGCAAGGTGATCCCTCTGAGGTTTCTTCTTCCTTCCGTGGAAAAGTCGCTCTCGTCATCGGCGGAACTGAAGGGATCGGTGCGAGACTTGCGGCACTGCTTTCTTCTTTGGGGTGTCGGGTCTATGCTGTCGGCCGCAAATCTTCACCTGCTGTGGATGTGTCGCTTCCCGATTCCATTGCAGAATTAATGAACTGGCTTGCTGCTCGTGAAGAAAACATTGATTTCGTCGTCAATTGCGCGGGGGATCTGGTGCGAAGGGATGTTGCCTCTATGTCTCTGGACGCATGGCGCTCTCTTTATGCGGTCAATGTGGAAGGTAGTTTTAATGTCGCCCAAGCTGTGATCCCCTGGTTCCGGCGCCAGAAGGGCGGAGCTCTTCTCTTTATTGGCTCCAGCTCTTATACGCGTGGCCGAGCTGGTTACGCCGCATACAGTAGCAGCAAGGCGGCGTTGGTCAATTTTGCCCAAGCGTTGGCGGAGGAGTTGGCTCCACTTAATGTCAGGGTGAATATTGCCAGCCCTGGTCGGGTTAAAACCGGATTGCGCGAACGCAACTTTGGTAAAGAGCCGGAGGAATCCTTGCTGACTCCCGATTATGTGGCGGAAAAGATTGCCTGTGCGCTGGCATCCGAGATTACCGGCAGTGTTTTTGATATTCATTGACCATATAGCGGAGTTCGTTGATGTTATCTGAAAAGCTGACCAAAATTGAAGCTGTTTTGCCCCTTAAGACTTGGTGGGCGATGCTGTTTGTTTTGCCACTGAGTCGATGGCTGATTTATTTCATTGTAGAAAAAACATCTCTGACACCGAATCAGATCACTGGTGTTGGTTTGCTGCTGCGCCTTCTTACCGCCATCTGTTTTCTATCGGGGTCCTGCCCTTTTCTCGTGGCAGGGGCCTTGTTTTATTGCGCCGCTTACGTATGTGATTGCACGGATGGGGCTGTGGCCCGTCTGACTGGGAAAACCTCGGAGTTTGGTCGCTATCTGGATCATGTGTCCGATCTTGCCGGTGACATTCTGATCCTTCTGGCGTTTGCCATGTCCACCGGCCTTATTGAACAGCCATGGATCTGGGGAATGCTGTTTTTGCACGTCGCGGAGTGCTACATCAGTTACTTGGCTGGATTTGCTTTCAAGGGGCATCAAGGGGGGCTAGGGAACATCTTCCCGTTGCGTGTTTTTAATTCGTACCGCCAGTGGTGGTTTTCAAGGAATACCAAATCTTTTTTTTCTTTTCCGGATTATGCAGCCCTCGTCTTTGTCATTTTCCCGCTGTTAGGAAAACCGGAATTGGGGCTTCAGGTTGGTTTTTATTTCCTGTTGATTATTGTTTGCTATACGGTTTTTTCTACCTTTGTCTCGTTGCACACCGGTGAGCGGCGT
>SDWK01000872.1 GCA_004195335.1 Shewanella sp. | reverse complement strand
CAAAATTGTTCCCTACACTTTTTGACATTTCCAATATCCCTATCAGTCAGATGCTGAACAATAAAGGGCTCTGACCCCTTTGTTCTTTGAAGGTGTTGAAGTTTTGAAGTTTCACTGGAGGGCTGGCATTAAGTTGCTACAGGCATTACTCAGGGATCTACAAGCATGCTAATAAATTCGTGGGGGGCCATCAGGCTCTGACCCCTTTATCCGTTACCCTATTTGACCTATAAAAGCCGTGGCCAAAATGAGTTGACCACTACATGAGCCTATTTCAGGGGGAGGCTTACTTACAACACACACTATATCTTAAGCTGGCTCTACGATGGAGTTCATATACTTCACAACCTAACATAGGTTCAGTTCTATTGATAACTGCGCCAAAACGGTCCAGGTAGTCTTCATTGATTTGTGTGGCACTTATAAGCGGTACTTCAATATTGACATCTACACGACCTTTACGTATCAGCGCAGAATCAAGACTCTCAAGATGGTTAGTCGTCATTATGACAAGGCAGTCTTCAAGAGGAATGACTCCGTCTAGCGCGTTAAGTACGCCACCTAAGGTTAGCGGTGGATTCTCTACGTTACTTTCAGCAGCACGTGATACTGTGGCTTTTACACAGTCACAGTCCTCTATTAACAACATGGCTCCAGGCGGTATCTTTCTAATCGCCTTATGAACAGTGGCATCGTTTACAGTAGAAAGATTAAGTATGTATAGATCGCGACCATACTCAACAGCTAAGGCTCTAGCTATACCAGTCTTACCGGTACCCGTTCGTCCATGTAACAGTAAGGTTAGCTTACTTACAACCGATTTCCCTCTACTTGCGAAGTTACCTACTTCACGAAGTAACTCCTGCTTAAACTCTTCATCTAGCACTAATTCACTAAAACCTGATGACTTCAATGTGCCATAGCGACACCATTCTGTTTCCTCGAAAATATTAACTTTTGGCTCAAGAGATATGTCTCCACGAGTATCTTCTAAAAAGCTATATAGTTTATCTCTCGACCACCATGGTACCGTTATAGTAATAGTATCGTACGGCATCGTGCTATCGACCTTGGACCGAGTAGCCAGCATGAAGCAACCATCGAATTTAAACACGTGCATGCCGTAGCCGATAGACTTAACACTAATACGACCGTCGTAATTCGCACGATAGTCATAATACACAGCATCAGAGATAGAGCGTGAAAACAGCGGAATTGTAGTGTTACTTATCAGAAAGGACAGTTTATTGAATAGCTCTGTACGCGCCTGGTGGCTGTCGTCTATAGTCAGCCGTATAAACAGCAGGCTACTGACCCAGCTTAACATCTTCGAGGGTAAATCTTTTAGCATGTAGCCCACTAGCCCACTTAACGTTAATGTCAATACTCCGACAATTACAGCGGTCAACAAAGGATCACCGTTGGTGAGTGTCTTTACTTGTAGTAATAACTCGTTCATTTACTTACTTCTCATATAAATGCCTAATGGACATCGTCGAGAATACTACCAACATAGTCGAGGATACTACCAAGGTATCCTCAGTATGTGCGCTATAGCACGTGGTTAAAGTTACTTGATAAAGGAGTCAGAGCCCATTATATAGTAATCACTCCAAACACAGTTGCAGATTACATCTAGTCCCCGTTGGGAGAGGGCTTCGCGGCTAAAGCCGCTTCTACATTAAAGCTGACAATATGCGGAATCGGAGTAAACTTTAACGACTCCAGACACCTCCACAAGAAAGTGGGGTCAGAGTAAACTAAAAATATTTAGCTATATTCATTATCTAGATTAGCTTTGCAAATGGAACTTGCACATGCCAAGAAAACCAAGAATTAGTCCTATTGGCTTACCTCAACATATCATTCAACGTGGTAATAACCGCCAAGCTTGTTTTACATCAAAACAAGACTTTATAGCCTACTCAGGATGGTTGAAAGATTACTCTCAAAAATTTGATGTAGAGATTCATGCCTGGGTATTTATGACAAATCATGTCCACCTTCTTTGTACTCCACAAAAAACTGATGCTATAAGCCAAATGATGCAATCCCTCGGCAGACAATATGTTCGGTATTTCAATTTCACTAACAAACGCTCGGAGACTCTTTGGGAAGGACGTTTTAAATCTTGTCTAGTACAAACAGAAGAGTACTTAATGCAGTTATATCGTTACATTGAACTCAACCCAGTAAGAGCTAACATGGTCAATGACCCAGCTAAATACGAATGGTCAAGCTATCAAATCAATGCCCTTGGAAAAGTATCTCAACTTTGTACTCCGCATCACATTTACCTTTCAATGCACCAACAGCCTCAAGCAAGGCAAGCATCTTATAGAGCCCTGTTTAAGCATCACTTAGATTCAAAAATCATCGATGATATCCGTCAGGCAACCAACAAAGGCATGGCAATTGGAATCACAAATTTCAAGACAAAATAGAAGCGTTAACAGGGGGAAGCATGAGGCCCCCCACTTTCATTAAAATAGCAGAATAAAGTTGAGGTAAATGCTTCAGGCTTAGTCTGAAGCACAGTTTAAAGTGTATTCATTTCCTTTGAAGCTTTGAACTGTTCGAGTAATGAACGTTGTTGTTCAGTTAGATCCTGCGGAATTTCCACTTTAATTTGAACAAACAAATCACCGGTCACTCCTTTACGATCCGTAACACCTTTACCCTTTATTTTGAACTTACGTCCATGTTGAGTCCCAGCAGGCACTTTAAGCTTAAAGCGTTTATCCAATACGTTGACTTCAATCTCGCCACCCAGTGCCACCTTCACCATATCGACAGCTGTGGTGTAAATCAGATCGTTTTTTTCGCGTTCAAGAAACGCATGTTCGCGGGTTGCGATCGTCAACAATAGATCACCTGCAGCCCCACCATGCACTCCCGCACTGCCCTTGCCGGTGAAACGTATTTTCTCACCGTCTTTAATACCAGCAGGGATCTTAACCTTTATTTTTTTATTTTCGCCATTAATCGGTAGTTCAACAACTTTTTCAGCACCTTGCACCGCATCAACAAAGTCTACAGTAAACACAAACTCCTGATCTTGCCCTTTTTGAGTTCGATTTCGCCCCCTTGATTGAGAAAACATACTTTCAAAATCATTTGCATCAAAGCTGTGACCACCAAAGCCACGTTCTCGCTGACGAAATCCGTCACCAAACATATCGTTAAACCCGCCTTGGCTATAACGATGTCCATCCTGTCCATTGTTTACATACGAATCATGACCAAAATCATCATATTTCTGGCGCTTGTCAGCATCAGTCAGTACTTCATAAGCTTCTTTAGCATTTTTAAAATTTGTTTCTGACACTGCATCATCAGGATTTTTATCCGGATGGTACTTCATCGCTAGCTTTTTATAGGCTTTTTTTATCTCTTGATTTGAGGAGGCCTTTGAAACACCTAGCACGCTGTAATAATCTTGTTTAGACACGCTAAACCCTCACTAATGTATATCTCAAAAAAAAGGGCCATGAGTTTTATCTATGCCCTAAAGAATAACAAGCTTATGTATTTATGAGCATAAGTGACTATTGAGTCCAATCTTGTCTTGTTTACCTATTGTAATGCTATTTCATTTTTTAAACTCATCATTCACAGCATTCTCTTAAAGATATTTATAGCCCGCCACTGTCGTTGATGGCTTAAAAGATGAGGCTATTTTTGGAATAAATGGAATAAATGGGGTCAGAGTTAACTTTAACGACTCAAGATACAGCCGCAGATTACAACTAATCCTCGCTTTGGAATTTACCGAAGGGCTTCGCGGCTAAAGCCGCTCCTACATTAAGGCTTCGAATATGCGGGGTGTCATGGAGGAGCAAGGGCGAGGGTCATAACAATGACCACTTAGAGCGAGAGACAGCCAGTCCTCCTTTTCCTACTCTTTATTATGAGAAGGAGATGGAGTTCCACGACTTACCTCGGCCATATGGCCGCAAGAGGATTGAAGCTAAGATAGAAAAAGCTAGATTCCGGCTAAAGGCATCGCCGGAATGACGGTGTCGGTTACCGGGATGACGATATTGGTTGCCGGAATGACGGTGTCCCCTGCCGTGCTGACAGCTAAAAAACAGAAAGCCCCGATACCGTTAGGTATCGGGGCTTTCATTCGTTTGGCTTTAGGCTTTTAAGCTTTAGACCAGCAGACTTTTTTGCTAATTTTGGCGCAGGATAAATCGTGTTAGTACAAGGCGCTGTGAGCGACGCGTAGTCTTCTTACGCGAGCGAGCAGCAACGCCGTAATCACCGATTTAGACCAGCTAAAAAAGCAAAATTACATCATGCCGCCCATTCCGCCCATACCACCGCCCATTCCACCCATGCCGCCCATATCACCAGCGCCTGCTTCTTGTGGTGCATCACACACCATAGCTTCAGTGGTGATCATTAGGCCTGCAATAGATGCAGCGAACTGTAGTGCACAACGAGTCACTTTAGTTGGG
>SDWK01000489.1 GCA_004195335.1 Shewanella sp. | reverse complement strand
TCTCTGAAATATTCGGCTATTCTTGTGGCAGTTTCGCATGCACGAAGGCGCATTAAGGGGGATGTATCAGCAGGGGCTGCGACAACAACAGAGCGAGCACGCCCCTCTTTACCTAGAATTTCTTCAATAAACTCTTTAACTTCTCGTCCACGCTCCCCCACCAAGCCGACAACAATGACATCGGCAGTTGTTCCTCTTGTCATCATCCCAAGCAGCACACTCTTTCCCACACCTGAACCTGCAAAAAGCCCCATACGTTGGCCCTTACCGACCGTGAGCATAGCATTAATCGCCCTTACCCCAACATCCAGTGGCTCTGTAATGGCCCTTCGCGATAACGGGTTAATAGCTTGTGAGTGTCTTGGCGCTTTTTGTTCGGTTTGCAACCGACCAAGCCCGTCCAGAGGGTGACCATTACCGTCGAGTACTCTGCCAAGAAGTGACATTCCTACATTCAGACCCGTCTGTTCACCTAATGGAGTAACTTTAGCCCCAGGCAACACACCTCGAAGCTCTTCGATTGGCATCAGATAAAGCAGTTCATCATCAAATCCGATGACCTCAGCAACCAGCTCACCGGCTAACGTTTCAATGCTACACAGGCTTCCTATAGATGCACGACATCCGGAGGCCTCGAGCGTGAGACCAACAACTCGAACCAGCTGACCACTCGCCTCAGCGACGAAGGGATGAACCTTGATAGATTGATGTTTAATTTTACTGAGTAGTTGGTTTTGGCGGCTACGCATGGTGTTCTTCGCCTATTCAATGAATGCGGTATTGTATTAACGAACTGACGTAGAACAGATAACTATCCATTTCATTATTCACTCTTTTCCCATAGGTCTAGGCCCCATTATCATTTGGGTTTTCCGAGCGTGATCCATCGCTCTCATTGCCTGGAACCGGTTCAGAATGATTGCTATCCTTCATGTCATTATCGACACTGGGCATTTCAGTATTGCCATCTTGGTTCTGCTGTGGTTCTTGCATATTTGAATGATTTTCAATCTCTTTTGAAGAAGCCTCCCTGACTTGGGAGTCCAACTCCTGTTTTTGCTGTTCAATCGTTTGAGCAAGATGCTGCTGGTGACCCTCTAACTCCTCAAAAACCGAATTAATCCGTGCATCAAGACGCATATCGACGCTACTTCGCTGGCTATTAATAACGCAGTCGCCAGGGGTTAAACTCGGATCAGCTTCCAGTTCCCAACGATTTTTCTCTAATTGATTATGCGTATACAATTCTTGAACGAGCTGATGGTCATCAGGATGGAGACGAATAACAATGCCTTGCTCTTTTATCGGCAAAGAGTCGACACCTAGCCTTAATGCGGAAAGAATATGTTCAGGGTGAGTTTTTAGCTCATGTCCAATCACGGCTTTCGACAGCTTCATGATCAATTGAATGACCTCCAACTCTATTTCGCTGTCGAGCAGCTGCATCGGTTTTTCAAATTGAGAGAGTAAGGATTCAAACCGATTAATTAACCCTTTAGCTTGCTCCACTCCCTCCTGGAAACCTTGCTCCTGGCCTTGCACAAACCCTTCACTATGGCCCTGTTCCAGCCCTTCTAAGCGACCACTTTCAACACCCGTTTTATAGCCTTCTTCTTTCCCTTCAGTAAACCCATCCTGTTCAGCTTGTTTGCGGATATCTTCTATTTCACTCAGGGTCGGAGGGGAAAATGACTCGGCTTCTTCGACATCTTCATGTTGAGTAGCCTTGCGGCCGAACAAATTTGATACATCATCAGAAATAGTCTGGGTTACATCGGGAATTTTCCAATGGCTGAAATCCATTTCAAACTCAGGTTTATTCTCTTCATTAGGCTTATCGGGGTTATTTTGTTTCATTATAAGAACTCTTCACCACCACCGCCGCCTAGGATAATTTCACCGCTATCACTGAGACGTCGTGCAATAGAAAGGATCTCTTTTTGAGCCACTTCAACCTCACTGATCCTGATAGGTCCCATGGCTTCAAGATCATCACGCAATAGTTCAGCTGCACGCTTAGACATATTGCTTAATATCTTTTCTTTAAGCGGATCATCAGCACCCTTAAGCGCCTTCATTAACACGTCCTGCTGGATTTCACGCAGAAGAGTCTGAATGCCTATATCATCAACATCGATGAGGTTCTCAAAGACAAACATCAGATCTTGTATCTGCTGAGCCATCTCTTCATCAGACTCTCTCATGGTCTCCATCAACTGGCTCTCAACACCGGTATCGAGATAGTTCATGATGTTAGCAGCCGCTTTTAATCCACCCATCTTGGCGGCTTGAGCACCACCTTGTCCAGCAAACTGCTTCTCCATAATATCATTCAACTCTTGCAACGCGGCCGGTTGAACCTCCTCTAAATTCGCGATTCGCATCATCAAATCGAGGCGGGTATTTTCTGGCGACTGAGCAAAAATTTCAGCGGCTTGATCGGGTTCCAAGTACGAGAGAACAATGGTTTGGATTTGGGGATGCTCATTCTGGATTATGGTGGCTACTTGACGTGCATCCATCCACTTAAGTGATTCGAGGCCTTTAGCGCCGCTACCCATTATGATTTGTTCAATCAGGTTACCGGCCTTGTCTTCACCCAATGCGGCTGTCAACGCCTTACGAACGAACTCTTCACTGTTAAAACCAATTGAGGAATACTTCTGAACTTCATCCAAAAATAGTTGATGAACAGCAATGACTTTCTCTTGACCAAAATCTTGCATCGCGGCCATTGCCATGCCCACTTTCTGAACTTGCTTAGGTTCAAGATGCTTCAAAATTGAAGCGGCATCGGCTTCGCTCAAACTCAGCAATAAAATAGCCGTTTTTTCGACACCGGAAAGATCTTCGACATCAAATCTTCCACTTTTGGGCTTAATTTCGTTCTCGTTATCATTGCTCATTTTTTTGTAACCAACCCTTTACGACTTGTGTCGACAGTTCAGGCTCATTTGCCACCAACGCTCTAATCGCTTTAATCATATCATCATCTTTGTGAAGATCTGGTATCAAAATTGAACCATCGTCGGCGTAACTGTATTCAGAATCAGGTCGATTCAGCATGCCTAAAGTATCTGAAGCGTACTGATCTTCAATCTCGGCCAGCTCATCACCAAATCTTGGCTCATCCGGCAATTTAACACTATCGGGATAGATGAGTCGTTTTAACATAGGTCTGACAACCGCAAGAATCAGCACCAAGATAACAATCCCACCCAAGGCTAGCTTAATTGCACGCCAAAACCAGGGTTGTTCCCACATTTCCGGGGCTGGTAATTCCTCAACAAGCTGATCCATAAAAGGAACGGTGACGACTTCGATCATGTCACCACGCTGGCTATTGAAGCCCACTGCACCTTCGAGTAATCGACGGATATTTGATAGCTCTTGTTCGGTTCTGGGTACACGATTAACCTGACCATCTTCACCGACACTGCCGGATTTAAAATCGATAGCGACCGAAACACTCACTCGCCTCACCATACCAACCTGTTGCCTTGTGTGGCTAATGGTAGTATCGAGTTCAAAGTTTCGCGTCGCTTCCCGATGAGATGCGCCAGAAGATGAATTAGACTCTGCATTAGCCTGATTATTTAACGCCTCTTGCGGAATATTCGCTTCCATAGGTGGTTGATTAGACAAGGCTCCGGGTATACCGCCTGTCGTTGCACCATTGGAATTATTCTCGACAGTCATCTCACTTCGAAGTGCAGGCAGGTCAGGGTTAAACCGTTTAGCCGTCTGCTCAACGGAGGTGAAGTCCATGCTAACATCGACTTGAGAGCTAAAATTCTCAGGCCCCAAGATTGGCATCAGTATCGATTGTACCTTGTTTCGATATTCCGACTCTTTTTGTTGAACCAACTCTTGTTCCCGACGAGCGCGAGCCGAGACCGCATCCTGGCTGCCGGAATTAAGCAATCTGCCATTGGAGTCTGTGACTGTCACACGTGTAGGCTCCAACCCTTGAACGGCTGACGCCACAATATCGACTATTGAATCAACTTCTTCCTGACCGAGACTTCCACGGCGGGCATTGACCACAACCGTGGCGCTGGGCTTAGAGCGATTACGTGCAAATACATTTTCTTTTGGAATCGCTAAAATAACTTTTGCGCGGGTGACACTTCTTAACTCTTCGATAGTTCGGGCCAGATTGAGCTCTTGACTGTGTTTGAGTCTGGCCTGCTCCATTCTTTGGCTGACGCCAAACCCGCTGTCTTGACTCAGGAAATCGCTGCTATTCGAAGGACTGTCAACACCTTCACGACTGAGCATCAATTTTACATCTTGATACTTATCTTCGGGCACCTTAACGACATCGACATCTATCTCATACTTGATCTTATTCTTGTCGAGTACATCCAATACCTGAATCATCTCTTGGGTAGACATTTTCCCCAATGGTCTGAATTCAGGCTCCTGTGCCCACAACATGACAAATACCGCAAGGGCAAGGCAAATCGCAAGTGCAAGAATCATGGTCACCTGACGTAACATATCGGCTCCACCAAAAGAGCCAATGCCGCCAGACTTATTTTCTTCTTGTACACCACCGGCAAGGCCATCGCTTGCCAATGTGGAATTTGTACCTACAACCATATCTGTACTCACAATAGATACCTGCTTGTTCTATGCATAATTTTTGCTAATAACTCAAACTTTCGATTGGCCGGAATTATACAGGCATACTCATAATTTGTTTATAAGCTTCAACAAACTTGTTTCTAACTTGAACTGTAGCCTCAAAGGCAACACTCGCTTTCTCTCTGGCAATGACGGTATCGGATAAGGTCACTCTTGTATCTCCCATATCCAGTCGACTAGCCATAGAAGCCGAGTTGGCTTGAAGCTCACCCACGCTGCCCACGGCTTGAGAGAGGAGCTCACCAAAATTACTGCCAGACGTATTATTTACCTGTCTGGTAATTTGGCTACTAATACCGCCAGCTGGAATTTCACCGCTGAGTGACTGCATCTCTTGCAGTAATGAATTGGCACCAATTTGCATAACATGCTCCCTATCGCCGTCCTTCTTGAATCTAAAGTGACGAATAGTTGACGAAAATCACAGATAGTTATGACGATGCAATAAGTTTGCCAAGTTAAACAGAAGGGGGGGGAGCTAAGAAGAACGCTACGCTGCTAGGACGTGACTTCGTCACTTCGAGGGCGTCGCGCTGCTTCTCCTAGGTTCTAGGTTGGGGAAAATGAACTTAAAACCTAACCAATACAAGCTTGTGCTTTTGCTTTTGCTTTTGCTTTTGCTAGAACCTATCAGGACGAAGTCCGTCCTAGCAGTGAGCCTGCGAGCGTCCTAGTAGCCCGCAGGGCGTCCTTCTCAGCTTTTAAGCCGGGATCTGTATCCCCATATCTCGCATTTTAGCCATCTTATATCTGAGAGTTCTGGCACTTATACCCAGTTTTTCAGCGACAAGCTTACGACTACCCTGACACTGAGTCAGCGTTTCGAGAATAATCACATGTTCCTGAGCTTTTAATTCATCACCAAGAGCATCTAACTCAACAGGGTTGTAGGGGCTACTCGTGTGCAGCGTGTTGTCCTGAGTCAACATAACGTCATCAACATCTATGATGATATCTGTCGCTGTGATGCTATCTCCATTGAAGAGGATCAGTGCCCGCTGGATCACATTATCTAACTCTCTGACATTTCCAGGCCATCGATGAGTAAGCAATCGACGCGCGGCACTCTCTTCAAGCTCTGGCACCTCGGCTAATCCGGATGTAGTAGCATGCCTTAACAGTAGATGCCTCGCCAACGGCAGAATATCGGCAGGTCTTTGGTTTAATGAAGGCCAGATAAGTGGAAAAACATTAATTCGGTAGTAAAGATCTTCTCTAAACTCACCAGCTGCTGCCAATGTTTTTAGATCACGGTTAGATGTCGCCAGTACTCTTACGTCGAGTTTGATATTTTTACGCCCGCCAATACGCTCAACTTCGCGCTCTTGAAGTACACGCAACAGCTTAGCCTGAAGTCCCAACTCCATTTCAGATATTTCATCAAGCAGCAGAGTCCCTCCCTGCGCTTGTTCAAATTTTCCGGGGCACGCCTGATAAGCGCCGGTAAAGGCACCTTTTTCATAGCCAAACAGCGTGGCTTCGAGCATATTTTCAGGAATGGCGGCACAATTAATCGCCACAAACGGGCCATCGACACGGCTGCTGTTTTGATGAATATAACGTGCAAGCACCTCTTTTCCCGAACCACTGGGCCCCATGATCATCACAGACGCATCGGATGCAGCCACTTTTTTAGCCAAACAGAGTAATGCAAGGCTCTTGTCATCGGCGACAATCGGTTGATCTTGAACCAATTTTGGTTTCATATATCGAGAAACTTGGTTTAATAACACCTCGGGAGCAAAAGGTTTTGCTAAATAATCAACCGCACCCAATTTAATCGCATTCACCGCATTATCTATCGTGGCATAAGCCGTCATTAACAACATAGGTATTTGAGAATGTTGATGAAGGTAATTAAGTAAACCTATGCCACCAATTCCCTCCATCTGCACGTCACTGATCACCATATCGAATGATTCGTTTTTCAGTTTTATGATCGCCTCTTCTGCAGAACCTACATCGGTGCATTCATATTGCGCCAGCAATAGCGTATCTAATAGGGCTTCTCGCAGTGAGTGGTCATCCTCAACCAAGAGTATTTTTCCTTCAGACATGAGATGACTCCTCAGGTGTTTCAGATAAATTGGCTTGTAAACGATCTTCTTTATCTGTCATTGGTTGTAACTTAGGAAAGTGTAAGGAGGCTCTGCACCCCATCCCCTTTTCACACCTAAAGTCGATTTTCCCGCCATGATTTGCCACGACTGACTGAACAACAGCAAGTCCAAGCCCTGTTCCCTGAGGCTTAGTCGTAAAAAAAGGTTCCATCACTTTTTTCTGCATTGCCTTGTCCAAACCTTTACCATTATCGGTGACGTCGATCTGAAGTTCGTGAGCCGATTCTAGCCCTCTCAGTTCAATCCGGGTCGCCCCCGCCTCAATGCTGTTAACAACAAGGTTATTAATAGCTGAGCTTAATGCATTGGCGTTGGCAAGAAACTCCCCTCTGGATTCATCTATAAATTCAAGCTTGCAAGAATGTTGCTGAGCTATGGGTTCACAATTGGCCAATACGCTCACCATAATTGAATCGATAGTCTCTGCTTCACCTTGATCGTGTTGACGCCCCTTGGCCATTAACAACATATCATTCACCTGATGTTCCAGCTCATTAAGCCTGTCGACGAGTTTCTTCTGAAAACGGTTTCTGGCTGGTTCTGAAATTCTCGGGTTTGCTAAATTTGAGGCGTATAGCAGGGCTGCAGTCAATGGCGTACGCACTTGATGAGCAAGCGTGGCTACCATCTTTCCCAATGCAGAAAGGCGCTGAAGATGGGATAAATTCTTTTGCAGCAGACGAGTTTCGGTCAGATCCGTCAGTACTATCAGCTGACCCGGTTCAGGTGTCAGCGGAGTGATGGCCAGTTTAACTCTGCGACCATTGCGAAGTGAAACTTCATGACCATCGTCATCCTGTGGAGAAAAAGCACGATTAATGACCTGAATCCACCTTAAGCCCTCTAATGGTAACCCTAAGAGTTCAACAGCCACAGGATTGGCATCCGTGACGAATCCATCACCATTAATGATCACGACTCCGGAAGGCATAGCCTGAAGGATGCGTTCCATTCGATTTGACATATTGGCAGCAGGTGTTGTTTCCAACCACCTGGGAGAGTGTTGGTTTAATGTGTTTAGTTGAATTTGAGGACTTACGGACATATCGACTCCGTCAAAAAATTGCTGCTAACGGAGTTTTTGCATTAATTGTGCCAAGATATAAAAAAGGGCCTAGGTGCGAGGACGTTCGCAGGCTCACTTAAGGATAATAGCTAAGACGATATTTGTTACGTAAGCTAATAGACGCCAGCAAAACTGGCTATATGAAAGAAGGAGCGAGGCTCTAGTTCCTAGGGGCTAGGAACTAGAAACTTCTATTTAATCTTTACCCATTCCATATTTTCTCATTTTTTCAACGAGAGTCGTACGTCTGATACCTAACATTTCAGCCGCTCTGGCAACAACATTATCTTGTTGCTCTAACGCTTGTCTGATCATATCAATCTCAAGCTCTGCAAGAAGGTCTTTGAGGTTAACGCCTTCCGGAGGTAACTCGCTTGGGAAGCGTGTTTCAGGAATATCGATAGGTTCATCATTACTGAATATCGACGCTAACGCATCACGTTCAAGCTCTTCTTCACTGACCTCAACACAGTATTCGGGTACATCGATATGACGATATTTAACAGGAAGATCATTAACATCAACCAAGCCACCCGGGTAAAGAATAGTAAGCCGCTCAACTAAATTAGAAAGCTCTCTTACATTACCAGACCAGGCATGCTCCTTTAATGATTCTATCGCTCTTTGGGTAAAACGAACCTTACCACGACCTTCGTTATAAACTCGGCTCACGAGCTCCTGAAGCAAGAGCGGTATATCATCTTTTCTCTCACACAGGGCGGGCATTTCGATAGGAAAAACATTCAATCGATAGTAAAGGTCTTCACGGAACTCACCATTAGTGATCATATCTTCCAGATCTCTATGAGTTGCGGCGACAACGCGAACGTCAGTGTGAATGGACTTATTGCCCCCTACCCGTTCAAATACCTTTTCCTGCAATACACGCAATAATTTTACTTGCATTTGCAGAGGCATATCACCGATCTCATCTAAGAAGAGCGTGCCTTTCTCTGCTAATTCAAAACGTCCTTTACGGGCACTAATCGCACCGGTAAACGCTCCCTTCTCATGACCGAACAACTCACTTTCGAGAAGCTCAGCGGGAATTGCGCCACAATTGACTGGGATAAATGGACCGTCGCGACGCTCAGAGATATAGTGAATATTTCGTGCGACAACTTCTTTACCTGTCCCAGACTTGCCTAATACCAATACCGTAGCATCAGAGGTGGCAACTTGACTAATTAAGTGACGAACCTGAGCAATACCCTCGCTTCGGCCAACCATACTCCTGAATAACTTAGTCTGATTGACGCTGGTAGGAATATCCGGACGTTTGGCCTGGCCAAAGACCTGACAAAAATGTAGCAGCTCAGTCAATTGAGGATAATTTAGGGGTTCCTCAATATGACCTAATATATTAGATGCCGTGACACCTGTTAACTCACCGAGCAACAGTATAGGCTGCCAGGGTAATGTCCCGGCAAGAGATTGAAGTAACTCTTTAGATTGAGTTTCGGCCGAAATAACCAAGGCTCTGAATCGAGTATTTTGTATTCGCACTTCAAGCTTATCGACTGCGACTAGCTCAACTTGCTCACCCAAAAACTCAAATACGCACGACAAGCGATTAATTCGCTCTGATTGGTTACCGACTAGTAGAATTCGTTGATCTGTTTGCATCATTAAAAAAGCCGTAAAGCGCTCGTTATTATTCGCATTAATTATTAGTGTTTGTTGCTTAAAAAGCTGTGTAGTGTTTCCAATACAAATCGAACAAAATCACTACCGTGAGGAATAGTGTATTATCAGCAAGCTATTAGCAAGTCTCTGATGCATTAAATGCATATCTGAATTGTTTTTAGCTGCACTCCATTGATTTTAGCTGAAATATTCAACGAATCCAGATTCAATTGTCAATTAATTGGCTTTTGACAATTATTTGGGGGTTTCCCCCCACAGCGTAAATTAAAAATCAAACGGCTTCATTGTGTGATGCCATATGATGTTGCTCGGTTGGAATCGCATCCCACCCCTCTTTAATGGTCCTTAGAATGTCACAAACATCATCTATCGCCTGAACATCATTGTTTAGATTCGCTTCAGAAGTTCGACGTAACATAAAATCATAAAGAGCACTTAAATTCGTCGGGATATCTCCACCAGCTTCCATATTCAAGCTGTTATTTAACCCGGTAATAATGCCTATGGCCTTACCAATATAGATCCCTTTATTGGCAATGTCGTTATTCTCAATCGCATATCGACTCTGAGCTAAACGTTGCAGTGCACCTTCAAACATCATCTGAATGATTCTGTGGGGGGAAGCAACCGAGATTTCACTCTCAATGGACACTTTCCGATATGATTGTAGTGACTTTCTCATATATACCTACCTATTTGGCACCTATTGATTTGTAAACATTAATTTGGCGTTTACTTTTTCGTCCAAGATGCAAAAGCTCTTGCCTATGCAGTAACACTCGCTTAGCTTGCAGCTCAAATTGCTGCGTTAACGCTAATTGACTTTCCAGCACGGGCCTATCTTCATCTTTTGGAGAAGTTAGCAATTCATCGAGTAAAAGTTGACGCCGCTCAACTAACATCTGCAAATTTAATACCAACTCATCCGCCGTCTCATTTTCTGCCGGAATTTTCTCCAGCTCAGTTAATGTTTCCAATACAGACTTATTTAATTTTTCCAGCTTTGACAGTGTTTGCAAGAGGCCCCCTGTTCAAGTAACACCCAGATTAGCTTTGACTTCTAACCACGCCAGGTAAGGCGTTTAGCCCGTTTAAAATCCCTGAAGATTGCTGTTTTAAATTACCCACAATTAAATCCATCGCATTAAATTGCTTCATCAATCGGGCGTTTAATTGCTCCATCTTCAAAGTAAAGCTTTCACGCTGATCATCCAGGCGCTGTTTATCACTGGTATAGGCATTATTTCGGCTGTCAATCAAACCGGTAGTAGGTTTAACATAGCTTTCAACCAAGGAGTCTAAACGATTGGCAATCCCGGTATCTTTCGTCGAAAACAGACCTTCGATACCGCCCATGTTGTCAGCGATAGCAGTATCTAACTTGTCACTATCGACAGACAGTTTTCCATAACGGTCCGCTTCTATACCGATATCATACAACGCCACCGTTTCACTGCCTACTGTCACCCTTGAGCTGATCATAGTCCTCAACTGAGATTCAATTGAGCGGATCATGGAGTCACCCTGCAGTGCAGCTGCTTCTTTTTTATCTACGTCATAAGCAGACAATTTATCGATAGTACTGACTAAGCTATTATATGCATCGACAAAGCCTTGGACGTTTTCTTTAACGGCGTCTTTATCTAACTCAATTTTAACCGTGGTTGTTTTACTCAAATCAGCATCTGTCAGATTGAGCGTCACCCCGGTAATGGCGCCTTCAACTTCATTAGTCTGAGAAGTCAGCTTTTGGCCATCGACATGGACTATCGAGTTTTTAGCAACCTGAAGCTCGGTTAGATTAGCACCGCCAAACATATCGTTAAGCCCGGTACCCACAGTATCGTTCGCTACCACGCCTATCTGGCTATCAGTACCTTCTGTGTCAGAACTTAATACCAGCCTGCTACCCGCATCACTGGTAATAATCGTCGCCGTAACGCCGACGTTATCGGTCGCACTATTAATATTTTGGGCTATATCTTCGAGTGAATCGGTCGCACCGACAGTCACGGAAAAACTCGTACCATTAACAGTCAGATCTAAGCTTCCTTCACCAACAGGAACACTGGGATCGGCAACATTGATACCTGCAACTTTATGCTGCTGAGCTAACTGCTCAACCTTGACATTATAACTACCAGTTTGAGATGTTTTATCGGCTATGGCTGTAAGGTAACTGCTTTCACCGGTAGAAACGGTTCTCTGGTTTAAGCTTCCGCCATCTTGAAGCTTTTCTAACGCATCTTGAAATGTAGATAAGGAACTTTTTAATGTGCCGATAGCCGATACTTTTGCATCGATCGTCTGTTCGGTTTTATCGAACATTGCTTCTTTAGGTAGTTTTTCTGCATCAACAAGTACACCGACAATAGTGTTGATATCGAGTCCTGAACCTATTCCGGTTGCCGTTAATGCCATAAAAACCTCGTTCTAAGCAAATATTTTTTTATTAAAAAATTAGGCTTCAGTCTTCATAAGAAGGCCTGTTACCTCAGTTAACTTTCGGGCTAACTTTAGTGCTTCTTCATTTGGGATCTGCCGAATCAGATCACCCGATTCGATGTCCATAACACTAACAACATTTGTGCCTGAATGTTCATCGATTTTAAATGCCAGTCCTTTACGCATAACAGACATCATACTGGACAAGTCTTCGACTAAATTCCGTAACTCTTCTTCATTTAACTTTGGCTCTTCAGAAGCACCTTTTTCCACTTCCTCTACAGCCTTAATTATAGCGTTCGGCTCAAGCTCTGCACCTTCCACTAATCCCGCTTTAGCTGCTCCTGCACCTGCACCTATCTCTACCTTAGTCGCTGCTGCGCTGGATGAGCTTGTAAAATTGATATCCATGATCACACCCCTCCTAACTTACCTAGTCTATCCCTAAACCATTAAAGGGAGATCCGTCACCGAACCTCCCTTTCTACCATCAACTATAACCCTGTTACATTATCAATTATAGTAATGATAGTGCCACTTGAGGTAACTGGTTAGCCTGCGCTAGCATTGCAGAACCTGTTTGTTGTAGTACCTGGTTCTTAGTCATAGTGGAGGTCTCTTTGGCGAAATCCACATCTACAATACGGCTCTTAGCGTCGGCAACGTTAGCCTGAGTGTTGGCACTGTTACTGATGTTGTGAGACAGACGGTTCTGAATCGCACCTAAATCACCACGTTGGGTATCGATAGTCTTAATTGCTTTATCGATAGCGGCTAACGACGAGGCTCGGTTTGCAGAGGTGGCATTAAGTAAAGCTCCAACCGATAACGATGTCTTATCAGTAGTCTTAACCACAACTCTGATATCTTCACCGTCTTGTGCACCAACCTGGAAACCTTTACCAGTACCAGAGAATCCACCTTGCATCAGCTTCGTGGTACCAAAAGCGGTAGTTTTACCAATTGCATCAATTTCAGTTACTAGCTGATCCATTTCCGCTTTCAGTGCCGCAAGATCTTCTGTGCTGTTTGCACCGTTTTCAGACTGAACGGTCAAGTCACGCATACGTTGTAGCATGTTTGTCTGCTCTTGCATCGCGCCTTCGGCGATTTGAGCAATTGAGATGGCATCGTTTGCGTTACGCATACCGACTTCGAGACCTCGAACCTGACTGTTCAAACGGTTCGAAATTGCAAGACCAGCGGCATCATCTTTTGCGCTGTTAATACGCAAACCACTTGATAGACGCTCCATTGAGGTTGCTAGCGCACCACTAGAACTATTTAAGTTTTTCTGTGCTTTAAGCGAAGTGACGTTAGTATTTACTGTAATAGCCATGATTGATTCCTCTTTATACCTGACTTAAGAACTTGCCTGTCTGCTTCAAGCCAGGCGGAGCTAATTGGTTACAGTATATTTA
>SDWK01000285.1 GCA_004195335.1 Shewanella sp. | reverse complement strand
CCAGCAGATAGTCACGACAGTTAATGGGCACATAGCCCTCACGTAGGATGTGGTGAGGCACGAACCGCATCAGGCAGGGTTCGGTAATGCCGGTCGGGCACAGGTGCTGCTTTTCAATCGAGTCTGACCCTTTTGATCTTTTTTGATCTTCAGCCCAACAGAGATTTCAATCGAGTCTGACCCTTTTGATCCTGAGCGCCTGCCAGAGGAACGCTTTAAGTGTGACCAGCGGGGTGAACAGTCTGTTACGGCAGCCTCCTGTCAGGGCGAACTGTTCGAGCCACGCTAGCGGTAAAATATCGTTGAAGGAGAGTCGGTCAAATTGAGCAAATGAGTGTTTTAGGTTCTGAATTTGATGACGAATGCGCCGTCTCGTACAATGGTTCACAGTTAGGCTCTTCTTGGTAGGTAAGTGCTTGTTTTGGCGAACATGTACTTTACCAAAAGAAGAGCCTGACTTTCAGTATGAAACTGTTTTTACAAGATATTATCCCTTAAGGTAGCGGTATTGGAGTCTGACCCCATTGGTAGATGCCGGAAATTTCAATCGAGTCTGACCCATTGGTACGCCCAGGAGATTTCAATCGAGTCTGACCCCATTGGTAGAGACCCCATTGGTAGATGTCTCATTTTTATTTGAGCCAAGGCTTGCCCGCTAGATTAGGTAGAGGGGCATGGTAGGGGGGCAAAACGCAAGACCTGAACCTGAACCCTTTGCGTTTTTTGATATTACCTCTGCTTTTGATTTTTTGCATCTTTTTGAATATTTCGAATATTGACACGCTTTCGAATATTGCGAATAATACACAAAGACCAGCCCACTGAGATACGCCATCATGCAACAACTACAGAACCATCTTCCCTCAGCGGAAGAGGCGAGCTTAGCCAAGGCTTGCAGCCGCGAGCTTTCTGCCATTTTGGAGACGAAGGCAGAAACCCAGACCCTGTTATTGTCCGACCCTTCAGATGTTCAGCATCAGGTAGAGGTGCCCAGCAGCGCTCTGAGGTTACTTGTCGATGTTCTGACAGAGCTTGGTGAAGGTAATACCGTTAAGCTGATCCCTGTGCATGCAGAACTCACCACCCAAGAAGCAGCCGATATACTCAGCGTCTCTCGCCCAACCTTTATCAAACTGCTGGATGACGGGCTGATACCCTATTCGCGTACTGGCAATCGCCGCAAAGTGAAATTTACCGATGTGCAAGCATACAAAGAGAGTCTGGAGCGCAAGCGTTTGGCTACTCTGGATGAGCTCTCTGCTCTGGATCAGGAATTAGGGCTGGGCTACGAATGAGTTCCAACTTTACCGTTGTCTATGATGCCTGCGTGCTCTACCCAGCACCACTGCGAAGTTTGCTCATGTATTTGGCCCTGTCGGGTCAGTTCCGAGCACGCTGGTCTGACGACATTCACGATGAATGGATTCGTAACCTGCTCAAGAAACGCAGTGATATTGCACCAGAAAAATTGGATCGGGTTCGGGTGTTAATGAACCAGAATGTACCTGGCTGTCTCGTTGAGGGCTACGAAAGCCTGATTCCCTCCATCACATTACCCGACGAAGATGACCGCCATGTCGTTGCCGCAGCTATTCAGACCCGCGCAGAAATGATTATCACGTTCAACCTGAAAGACTTCCCCGACGAATCCCTAACGCCTTACAACATGAGAGCTATTCACCCGGACGATTTCATCATGGATCTCTGTGACCTGAATTTAGCAGCCGTGATTCAGGCGACACGACAGCACAGAGCCGGTCTGAAAAACCCTGCGTTTTCAGCAGAAGCTTATCTTGACCTGCTGCTTAAACAACAGCTACCGCAAACCGTATCCCGTTTGCGCCACTTTCGTTTAGCGATTTAATATTTAGCCGCAGGATGAGTCTCGGCATACACCTCTCGAAGCTTCTTGATCGCAACATGGGTATACACTTGCGTGGTAGAAATATCCGCATGGCCTAACAACACCTGCACATAGCGAATATCAGCTCCGTTTTCATGCATCAAAGTCGCAGCACTATGCCGGAAGAGGTTACAGGCATCGGGCTTATCAAGCCCAGCACGCTGGACGCAAGTCGATACCAAATTAGTGAACTGGTGTTCTCGAAAGCTCACCCCATGACCATCCAGAAACAAGGTGTCGCCCGTATGATACTCGACCAGCCTTGGCCTAACGGCATCCAGATAGTGCTGCACCCAATTACCACCCCACATCAGGTGCAGGGTACAGGTGCGACTCCTTGATTGATGCGGTTCGCAAGCTCACCGCACCCTAGGGGACCGCGAAAATAGATCTGCCGCATCATGGCGGAGTGTCGTGGGTAACCCGGTAAGGAGATGGCGGCGCATCTCCTTAAGGCGCCCGAGGGGGCGCAACCCGGGCTCGGCGTATATTATCGGCGACGGGCTGAAAACCTGTGCATTGACAGCCCTCCTTCCTTTTGTAGGCTGTCTGGCGTCAACTTATGTGGACTCCCCTGGTGTCAACAACAATAAGCAAATTAAAGAAATAAATGCGTACTTATGTACGAGCTCTCATCGAGTAGCTAACTCAGGCTCTTTGATATTTACGCGGACTAGTTGACAAATCTATCTTGCGAGCTCCAAGCTCTTTGTTGACGGCTGCCTTAACTAGCTGATTTTTATCTTCGATTATGCATTTTTGTTGTTTGAACTCTGCGCTGAACTAAGCTGCGATTAGTTCAGCTTTATATTCTGTACCCTGAGTAAGTATTGCATAGGCCGTTCTTACCGTTTTATTTGCTAAGGCAACAGCAGCGCACTTTTTTCCTCGGCGATCCGCCAATGCTTTTATCCATAGTCCTTTTTTTGTTTTGGCTTCCCTGTTGACCGCTTGATTTACAGCAGCCATTGCACCTGTAATTAGTAGGCTTCGGAGCATGCTGTTTTTAACATGTTTTCCTATTGATCCTAACTTCACTGTCCCTCCTGATGAATATTGAATTGGGGTCAAGCCTATACATGCTGCTGCATCTTTTCCTTTGCGAAACACACCCAAATCCGAACACCCTAATGCAATGTACAAATTAATGGCATTTAGTATTCCGACACCTTCTAGCTTAAGAAGCTTTTTACAATCCGGATGATTTTCCAGAGACTTTTCTAGGCAAGAATCATAAGTACGAATGGATTCAATAATGGATAAATACTGGTTCCACGCCGTACTTAGGGCCTCTCTGAATTCTATAGATAGGCCATTTTCGGCATCTTCCAACGTTATTTCAATTACTCCTCTTAATCCACCATTCCTATTTGAAACCCTAATATTAAACTCTGACAGTAATGCTATTAGCTGGTTGCTGGCTGCCGTTTTTTGTTTAACACAAAGCTCTCTCAATCGCATTATCGATTGCAGCTGTTGCTGCTCGACTGACTTTCCTGAGATAAATATTACATCAGGCAAGAGTGTCGCTTGCACAATAGCCAGGGCATCATTTTTATCCGTTTTTTGGTTCTGCCTGACTGCGGAAACTAATTTTGGCGAAATTAGGCGGGCATCATGCCCCAGAGAAATAGCCTTTTGTTTCCAAAAATTTGAAGTGCCACATGCTTCAAATACTATGGTTAGCGATTTAGAATTTGCAAGCCAATCTGTGAACTCAGTCGGTGTCATTTCGGTATTTGAACGCACTTTTTTGTTTGTGAAAACACAAACCTGAATCACGTCTTTTGCTAGATCTACACCAACGATAGTATTTTCCATGGTAGCCTCCATTTGTTACACAACAAGCCTAGCGGTAAGGGAAAGGGGAGTCCAATTATCTATCTTGGCCGGTCGGTCATCCTAATTGTCGCCGAACAGTGGCTCCATATTTGTTCTTATTGAGAAGCTGCGACATATTAGCTGTATGGCCTACTCAATAAAATTATCCTAAAGGCGAACGTCAGCCCGACATAAGACTGGCTGCTACCGCTCACATCCTCAGACCAGGATCCTCTGCTAAAGACCACAGAGCGGTCACACCGCCCAGGGAAATTGGCTAGGCAAAACGGAAGACCTACCCCTTCGCTTATGAATTTGTTAAATGCCCCCAAGGCTTTCACTGTGTGCTATACAAGGTAGATTCTATTGGGGTAATGAGGTGGTCTGGTATGGCACTTTATCTCGTTCAGCACGGCCACAGCCTGTCAAAGGAAGTTGATTCCGAGCGTGGCCTCTCTGAGCAGGGCTTCAGAGAAGTTCAGCTGATTGCCGATATGGCTAGGGATCACGATATCAACGTATCCCAGATTGTGCACAGCGGTAAAAAGCGAGCTAGTCAAACCGCCCATATTTTCGCCGAGGTGTTGCAGCCCCATGGAGGCTTGGCAAGAGCGGATGGGCTGAATCCCTTGGATGACGTAACGACTATCGCCGATACACTTGATATGAGTAAAAATTATATGCTTGTTGGCCACCTGCCATTTTTGGATAAGCTGGTAAGTTATCTGATTACAGGCTCAACAG
>SDWK01000284.1 GCA_004195335.1 Shewanella sp. | reverse complement strand
CTTCTGATAATATTATACATCTTTCGATATAATTTTCTAGCTCCCGGATGTTACCTTCCCACTGATATGACATAAGCGCTCTAACGGTGTTGTTGGTAAATCCAGTGATTTCTTTGTTGTGTTTAGCACAGTATTTTTTTAAAAAGAAATCCATTAATAGAGGGATGTCTGAGGCTCTGTCTCTTAGTGGTGGTATATAGATTGGGCAGACGTTTAAGCGATAAAAAAGATCTTTTCGGAAGCCGTTGTTATGGTGCGATAAGCTGTAAAGATCTTCATTTGTTGCCGCGATCACTCGCACATCGACTTTGATTGTTTCTTCTCCTCCTAGTCGTTCAAACTCAAACTCCTGAAGGACACGGAGCAGCTTTCCTTGCGCTGAATAGGGCAGTAGGCCTATTTCATCCAGAAAGATGGTCCCGCCATTGGCGCGCTCAAACCGACCCTGGCGAGAACGATTGGCGCCTGTAAAGGCGCCTTTCTCTACGCCAAACAGTTCAGATTCAAGGATATCCTCTGGAATTGCGGCACAGTTAACTGATATGTAAGGCTCATCTTTTCTTGGACTGAGGTCGTGCAGCTGGCGGGCAAACAGCTCCTTGCCAACGCCAGACTCTCCCTGAAAAAGAACAGTGGCGTTGGTTGAACAGACCTTGTTTAGCTGGTGGTTAACTATGTTAAAGGCGTCAGATGCCCCAACAATGCCAGGAGAGAATGGCGTTTTAAAATCTTCTCCATCATAAGATTTGAGAGTGGAATGTGAGTGCTGATGGGCACTATGTTCGCAGCTCGCAGAGACGATGTCGTCTTCGTCATCATCCCAGTCATCGGCTAATTTGCCGATGATGACGCAGTGTTCGTCTCCCTGGCCTTGGCAGGCAACCTCTTTATAGAGGACCGGCCTTCCCATCACGACACTGGCATAGCCCGAGGCATAACCGAGCTGCATCCAGCAGACCGGAAACGGGCTTTCGTTACCATATTTTTCTATGTGTAGTTCAGCTTCGGTTGATCGTAGCCAGGCAACCTTCATATAAAAGATGCCTTTGCTGACATCTATCTCCGTTTTTAACGGTTTGCACAGAGTCATTCCGGTGAAGTTATGCAGCTGAGGCCCTCCCATTAAAAATGCCTCTTCGCTGAGGTGGGATCTCAGTTTGATCACTGCCTGGGCATCCTGGGTACCTGCTTGCTGCCCCATGCGGAATAGCAGTTTCCTCGCTTTGGCAATGCCTAGCGATTCAATCAGCTCATGACGAAAGCTTGACATTGAATTGGTATGCAAAAGCAGCATGGGCATACCGTGTAATGATATTCTGGCTTGACTGTGATCGAAAACCAATCCATCTGTTAGGTCTTGCATCTGCGTATCGGCGAAAGGAAAGTCGGAAAATTGGTAGTTCTCGAAAGTATTTTTATGCATAGGGTTCGTCCATCTCGTCACAGTATTTATTATTGTTAGAGAGCTCCGGTTGATGACAACAACCTAATGAGTTGATAAATATCTTAAGCTAATTTAATAAATTTAGTCATTGATTTTGTTATCTCTGCATTTGAGCAAAAAAGACATCTACTCGTGTCGCTGTGTTTTTTTATATAAAACAGTGTGTTGAAGAATCTTTCTTGTAATCGCAACCATTGGCGCATCTCTTGCTTTTAGCTATCTCATGCCGGTAGCTAAAAAACAAGAGAATAATAAACGTGACGAGCCATTACCGAGACAGGAACAACCCTTGGTCTGATTTTCATAAATTTAAGGGAATCGTTGGCGACCAATGGGCATCAGATGCTGATGAAACCGCCAGTCAATACATCGACCCGTTCAATTCCGGAGGCCCGTTAGTGTTTGTTGCCGGAGTTGATGTTCTGACCGATGGCGAGTTGCTGCGTATGGGGATGATGGATCATAACGCCTCATGGCATCCGTTCAGTTATGGATTTGGTGCCTCTTCAAAGGAGGACGGAGTCAGTGGTCAGAAAGAGGTCTATAAAAATATTGGCTTGCATACTACTGACGCCTCTTTTTTACCCGTGGCTACAGGCGGGCCGGCCTCGTTGAGTATAGTGGCTTGGTCTTCATGCGTAGCCGAGCAACTAATAAATAACTTTCCTAATCAATTCCAAAAATAACAATATAAAGGAGCTTGCTATGGTAACAGCCTTTTTATGGAGCGATTTAATAAATCGCTATGTTGCGAACCAGGAATTAAATTCGTTCAGGTTAATCAGATTGTAGACAATGGTTAAGTGAGTTCTTTTTGGTGTAAGAAAACAACAACAATAGACGGCCGGGTGTGAAATGAATAATAGTAAAAATCTGTTTATTAATGGTGAGTGGGTCGCTGCAGAAAATGGTAAGACTTTTGTAGATATAAACCCTTCTACTGGTTTGGCATGGGCTGATGTTGCCGATGCTTCAAAACGTGATGCTGCCAAAGCTGTTGATGCGGCCCATGCTGCCCATAAAGCATGGGCTGCTATTAACTATAAGGAACGTGCCCGACTGCTGTTGAAGGCTGCGGATGTGTTTGAGGCAAGAGTTCCGGAGGCGGCGCAAATGCTTGCGCAAGAAGGCGGAGGCTGGTTCGGCAAAGGGATGTTTGAAGCAGGCTATGTGCCAGATGTACTGAGGGCAGCAGCTGCGACTTTGTATGGTGATATTGGTCAGGTTATGCCTTCTGCTTACGGTAAAGTCAGTATGGTCGTTCGGCAGTCGTTGGGTGTTGTGACCGTGATCTCACCGTGGAATTTCCCGCTGCTATTGACCATGCGAGGTGTGGCATTTGCTCTTGCTGCGGGTAACACCATTGTCATTAAACCTTCCGAAGAAACGCCTGTGGTTGGAGGGGTGTTTTTTGCCCAGTGCTTTGAAGAAGCAGGATTTCCTGCAGGGGTTGTGAATGTTGTGACATGTTCACGGGAATCTGTGGTTGAGGTTGGTGATGAGCTTGTTGAAAATCCTAAGGTTAAAGCCATTAGCTACACCGGTTCTACGCCTATCGGACGGATGATTGCATCAAAAGCTGGCATGCTACTTAAGAAAGCCTGCGTAGAGCTGGGCGGCAAAGATGCATTGGTGATTCTTGACGATGCTGATTTGGATCGGGCGGTTCGTGCAGCTACATTCGGATCGTTCATGCATCAAGGACAGATCTGTATGTCTGTTGAGCGGATCATTGTTGATCGGAAAATAGCGGATGAATTTATCGGCAAATTTGCAGACCGTACAGCTCAGCTAAAAGTGGGTAACACCGATGATAAGGCCAATGTCATTGGACCGATAATTTCAGAAAGGCAAGCGGAAAAAATTGAACAGCAGATCAGAGAGGCGATCAGTCAAGGTGCGGTTCTGCAAACCGGAGGTACGCGGGATGGGTTGTTTATATATCCGACCATCCTGACAGATGTGACAACAGATATGTCGGTTTGGAGGGATGAAACTTTTGGGCCTGTCGCCGCCGTTATTGTTGTTGACAGCGAAGAGGAAGCTATTGCTCTGGCTAACGATTCCGTCTATGGCTTGTCCTGCGGAGTCATTACCCGTGATGAAGAGCGCGGGATGCGTGTGGTAAATCAGATTGATACCGGTATGGCGCATATAAACTGTTGTTCTGTGAATGATGAGCCCCATATTCCCTTTGGGGGGACAAAAGACAGTGGCTTAGGACGCCACGGAGGAAAGTGGTCTATTGAGACTTTCTCTGAAACGCGTTGGATTACGTTGGATCGTGGCGGCAGACCTTATCCTTTTTAGGATTCAACGGTCCTAACTGGAAATCCCTTTTGGCCAGACATTGCACATTGTGATGTCTGGTTTTTTTTACACAGAAGGTTGTCGCAGTTTGTTTCAATCGCGCAGGCCTCAAGGGTATGCCTGTCCTCAATGCGGAGGTCGCAGCCACTGTACGCTAAGAACCCGCGTCCACCCCCCGTGATGAAGTGCCTGTAATGGGTATGGAGCGAAGGGGCAGCATCAAGCTGCCTGAATGAATGCCAGTCCCAACTGCGTCAGCAGTCGAGCGGTAGGGTCGAAACCTGTAAGAATGATGATCCGCAACCGGTTGCAATGTTATGAATCCATAGAGCCTGCATCGCGCGATCAGACATACAGGGTATCCCCCCACGATTCCGGGAATCAGCGATTCCATACGCATCAGAAAGATCTCATTACGGCTTTGGCGGCGTTTAGAACAGTATTCACTGTCGGCGAAGGTGAGCAGGTGATCCATCGAACATTCCTCAAATCATGAGGGCTAGGGTTGTCTCATGCTGGCGACTTCATCACCGGATCCTTAGGAGTAAGCCAGAGTTTAAACGGTTTGGTCTGTTATAACGCCATCTAATAAATTTATGCACTGATTGATATTTTTACCAATCCCTCTGGCTAACCATTGATTTATTCCGATAAAAAAATTCAAAAAAAGCCAACATGAAAGTGCCATGTGGTTGTTATTAATAGGAATACAACTG
>SDWK01000282.1 GCA_004195335.1 Shewanella sp. | reverse complement strand
ATTGCAAATAAAGCTCCTATTATTGCATAAACTAACATCATAACCCTCCGCTTCTATATATTTTTCTTCCAGTATTCTGTTGCATACTTCTCAACATCAATCTTACCATATCCAAATAATTCGTCTAAGTATCTAGCGGCATTATTTACAAGTGGAATTTTTGTAGCTATTTTAGCAAAATCATGATGCCATTCATCTAATTTATTGTATGGACATACAGAAATACAATTTGAACAAGCTGAATGATTTTCAGACCAATAAGATAAACAACGTTGAGTGTCATTATACCACTTTTCAACACCACCATTACTTGATCGGTTCATTGGCTTGTTTTTTGGATCTTTTATACTTAATGTAGATATTGAATCACTTGGACATCCATCTGCACACTTCAAACAAACTTCACAGAATGCTTTAACACCAAAAGTAATCGGCTTATCATACTCAAGTTCCATTTCAGTAAAAATTTTACCTAAACGAACTCTTGGTCCATATTTATCTGTTATTATTAAGCCCATACGTGAGCTTTCACCTAAACCAGCAGAGATTGCTAAAGGAATATTTAGCCCAGTATCATTCATTGATGCCCTAGCATTAAATCCAAGGCCTTTTAAGAATGCAGTTACTCTTGTGCCGACAGTTAAAGCTCTATCATATCCTACATATACAGTAGACTTCGACGTAACAGAAGGCGATGTTTTTAATACTTCATAATCCATTTCTAAAGCAACAACAATGACAGATTTTGGTTTGAATCCAAATGATTTTTCTAAATCAACGGGTCTTTGCATATCAAATAAAGGTTCCATAACTTTAAGTGTTTGCGGATTAATCGGTGCATAAACCTCAGTTTCATAAATAAATCTCTCATCATACGGCGCAATACCTACTAAGTCAGCACCATAAAGTTTTGCCATTTTCTTCACTGCATATGAAGCATCTTTTTTAGATTCAAACTGGTATTTGTTTTCGTTTATTGGTTGAGGTATTGGAAAAGCAGCTGCAAATGCGCTTGTTGGTAGCAATCTAGTGCCACCATTTCCATCTGGCATTGGAAAATGAGGACCACTTTCGTTACTGAAAAACCCTGCAAATTTTGCGCCAGTCAATTCAAGATTGGCTACACCAGCATTAGCAGCAGCATAATCTAGTTGATTATATCCAGGTCTTAATCTTTCTTCTGGCGTCATAAAAGCGCCATTCGACATATTTCTTGTCATACCATTGGTCATATACTTAACAACGTTTTTGTCCATAGTATCTAAGCCTTCTACAGGATACTTTTGTACTGGCTCTGCAAATGGACTTAACGGCCACATTGGATCTCCCCAAGCTGATACGTTAAATGCAGTATTCTTTTGCTCAAATCTTTTATAATCTGAACTAAACTTCACAACATCATCAATTGATTTATGATGTTTTACAGCAAATCCCGATGCTTCAGCACTTGAAGGACTAAATATTTGTTTTGTTGCAAGAATTCCAGCAGTCGCACCTCCGGCGATTGCAGATTTCTTTAAAAAATCACGACGATTCATTAAACTTCCCCTCCTTGATAGTTTTCAAATTCGTTAAAATTTTACCATTTCATTGTGCCATCATTATAATATGAATTTGCAGAAAACCCTGGAGTCCTCTCTCGCCAGTGACGGGACTCTACTTCTCTACGAGGCGGCAGAAGAATCAAGCTATACCGGTTTCACTTCCTTTCTGAGGCATCACCCCAAAATTAATACGGTCAAATCAAAACTTGAACTTGCCTCGACCAGTTATCAATACTGTGGTCTTGGAATTATAAATTTTACCAAAATAGGTCCGGAAGGCGGCAGGATTGTCAGCCCCCACAGTCATCATGTTACTGGCTGGCTGGCCAAATTCGGCACAAGGGAAAACCCGGGATGTTTCTTTGCCAGAGGCTGGATTGCCGGTGCTCTTGCGGTGATTTATGATAAACATCTCGGTTATTACAGGGTCGATGAACTTGAGTGCAAAATGATGCAGGCTCGGGAATGTGTATTTGAAGTCACAAAAGCCTAAGGTCCGGTCAAGACGGAAACAATCTCCTTATATTGCGTTACGGCATCTTGGAAAGGTGCGTAACTGTTTATAGGGTAAATGAACAACAAAAGTGCCGTATCCTACTACGGGCCTGTAAACGTTCGGCAGTGCAGCAGATACACGAAAGAGGTCTGTGAGCTGTACTGCTGTTACGCAAACAGGCCGATGACAGGTAAGCGAGCCTGAGAGACTCCGAAGCAGGTAAGCGACTGCAGGGAGACTCCGGATGTTTTGCTGCTGAAGGTTTACGAAAAATCACAGGAAATCCAATGGCCATTGATACAGATAAAATAGTTCACGCCGTGATGCATGGCAGCAGAATTAGGGAGGAAAAAGGCATTATACCTCTGTTCGGGGTTTATTTGTCCATGATACCGGTTCAATACTACAACAGGATCTCTTTTGGTTTTGAAAAGAAAATGGGTAATGACGGTAACGCTGAAAAACTCCTGGTGGCTGCCGGTCAGGAATGCGGCTATGCGACCTTCCAGGGAATCCGAAGTTCCAGGGAGTGGGATGAAGTCGTCAAACCAATGATTGAACAGACAGAAGACCAGATTGGCTGTTTTGTCTCAATTGCAATAGCTTTCGGCTGGGGTGATTTGGCTGTGCAGGAACTGGTTCCGAACGAAAAACTGGTCATCCGTGCCAGTGACTCATATGAGGCCAAAGGGTATTTGGATGCCTATGGCAAAGCAAATGCCGGGAAATGTTATATGTTAAGGGGTGTTGCCGCCGCATTTATGGATTTGGTGTATGGTGGTGAGTACCCGGACGGCTGTTTTCAATACACGGCAGAAGAGACTTTTTGCCAGGCCAAAGGAGACCCGCATTGTGAGTTTGTTGCACGAAAAGCATCCCGATAGTCCATCCCTGCAGGAAGGTCAGCAATGCTGGCAGTTTTATAATTGCTTCAAGGTTCTCTGTGATGCCCATAACAACATGAATATTGATTGCTGGCTTATTCCCCAAACCCACTGCCGCAACTATATATTTGACGATTATTTCGAAAAAATATCCATTTGTCTCTCCTGTGAATACTTCAAACAAAAGGGAAGCCGGCACCCTGAAGGGTCTAATTTTTTTATTGCTGAGCAACTGCGGAATTTCAATAGCAAAGCGTTTGAGCAGCAATTCCAGAAAGAAGAGAGTTTTGTCGAAATTTTAAACAGGATTCCTGATGGCCTTTTCACCTTTGATAAAGATTGGCGCATAAATTATTTCAACCCAACTGCTGAAAAAATAACCGGTTATTATGCCGAAGATGCTGTTGGCATGTACTGCGACGATGTCTTCAAAATGACCGGTATTGGTTCCGGTAATGCTCTCAGGCAGGCAATTAACGAAGGCGTTGACGTCCACAACCGGGAATATGAAATTACTGATATTGGCGGCAGGAAAATTCCGGTCATCTGCTCAACCTCTGCTTTCAGGGATGAACGTGGCGAGGTCCTGGGCGGACTTGAGATTTTCAAAGATATTACCGAATTGAAAATTTTACAGGAAGAAATCGTCAAACGCGAGAAAAAATACAGACGGATATTTGAAGGCAGTCACGACGCAATCTATACCTCCACACTGGAGGGGGACATTTTGGATGTCAACCAGGCTGGTGTGGATATGATGGGATATCCCAACAAGGATGAACTGCTCAAAACAGGCCGGGCTAATCGGCTCTATAAAAACATCAAGGATCGGGAAAAGTTTATCGACCTGATTAACCGTGATGGTTACGTAAAGGATTTTGAAGTTGATTTCTGCAGATTTGACGGTTCGCCTATCCACGCCCTGGTCACCAGTAGACGTTATGAAAACCCTGAAACAGGTGCTGTTGAATACGAGGGAATCATCAAAGATATTACCCGGCGCAAGCAGGCAGAAGAAATAATTCGGCAGCGCAACAGGGAACTATCCATACTGAACAGTATTGCCGTGGTTCTCAATTTCACCATGGACTTGGATAGTATCCTGAAAGTTACCCTGGAAAGACTCCGCAAAAATCTTTCTCTCAGCAAAGGGGGGATTTTTCTCTTTGAGGATGCAGAAAATACGCCAATCATGAGAGCTGGATTCGGTCTGCCGGAAGCAACACAAAAAAAACCGGCACAGATAGAATTTAAAGATGTCATGCTGAATGAATATCTGGTGCAAAAAAAGACAGAACTTGAGCCGGAAGCATCTTTTCCGTCATTTCAGGTTCGCTATACTGCCGGCGGTGAACCTTCTCTGTGGCTTACATGCTATCTGATTACCTCAAAAAGGAAAACAGTTGGTTTTATGGGTTTTGAAACAACACAGTCTAAAATATTAAGCATCCAGGAACTTCATCTGCTCGGTTCTCTTGGAAATCTGTTGGGCAATGCTATCGAAAATGCTAAACTGATGGAAACGATTGGTCAGCATCGTCATGAAT
>SDWK01000281.1 GCA_004195335.1 Shewanella sp. | reverse complement strand
ATCTTCATCTGCGCCGCTGAAGCCGCCGCAGAGTTCGATCAACTGCACCTCGCGGGTCAGCATCTCCTGCGCCGCCAGAATCGCCTCATCAACCGAGCCAACACCCGCCACCATCATCTGGAACTGCTCACTCTTGATATGCGCTTGGTGCTTGATCACTTCCAGGTCGGCCGCCTTGACGATATAGCCGTAACGTTGCAATGCCATACTCAGGTCTCCACGTGTTTGTTGTTTTAAAACCATTTAAAACCGTAACAAGCACAGGGTTTAGGACCAGAGGCGCGGCAACTCTGGAGCCAGAAGATTGGACTGCCGCGCCATGAAACGGCAGCCCGCCCTGTTTTGTCAGTCAGGGCCCGGAAGTCACCACCAATGATCGGCCTGCGGTCTACGGTCCGTCGAGCGAACCACAATCTAAGCAGGTAAACGAAGTGGACGCTGAGGCAGTGGGCAAAAAGCGGTTGCGGATAGAAACCCGCACTGACGATAATGGCTCTGTAAAACGTTAAAAACAGAGACGTTAGTGATCAGAATCAATCTTCTAGGTGTCTGTCGCCCTGAGGGGACAATAGCCGTGGCCAAGGTTTTACCATTATGCAATTATGTAATTATGTAATTATGTAAAATAACAGCTATTTGACTTGTAACGAGTCACTGACATCCACGGATTAAAGGACACAAGGAATGCTTAAATGAAAACATTCAAGTCGTTGAATGTACTACTACTAGCAGGGCTTTTGAGTTCAGTCTCGGCAGTACAGGCGGTCGAAGAGCAAAAGATCATCGGAGCAGGACCTTCCACTAAGGTGGTGGGGCTATTTGCCAAAGGGCTTGCTAAAGAGCCTGCCGTCCAAGGGTATAGTTTCGAAGTTCCACCACGCTCGGCCAAACACGCCGGTGGTATCAAGGCTTCCCGCGATTTCGTCTTTGGCCGTACTGGTAGACCGCTGAACGCCAAAGAGCGCGGTATGAAAAAAGAGGAGATCTTCCTCGCCCGTATCCCAATTGCCTTTGTGGTGGGCTCTGGTGTGGGCGTGAAACAGCTCAACATTGGCCAGATTGAGAAGATCTTCACCGGTGCCATTACGAATTGGAAAACGGTCGGAGGCCCTGATGCTCCGATCTTTCTGGCCGGTCGGGAATCCGGGGAGGCGCTATTTTCTGTGCTGAAGGCCAATAAGCCTGAATTCGCCCAGGCCAAGTTTAAAAAGGTATTCAAAAAAGACCACCAAGTGGTGAATTTCATAAAATCCCCAGCGGGTAAATTCGCGATTGGATTTGGCGCCAAACCCAATTTTCAGGATCTGAACCTGGTGCAGATTGAGGGCTTTTCGGTGGGGGTCAGCGTTGGCCTGGTCTACGATCAAAAAAACCAGGGTCATGCGTTAGTCAGCGCAGCAAAACGATATGCAGCATCCTCTAACTGGCGTGGTCAGCTAGGTTCGCTCGACCTGCTGCCCCCTGAGTAATCAATCACCAGTACCATATTCCCTAGCCCGACGATCCCGCCTTATCGGGCTGGGGGAATTATATTCCGCCTGAACTAATAGAAGAGAAGAGAAGAGGTGTGTATCGTGATAGCGTCAAAACAGATGAAACAGCGTCTGGCACTGCAGCTGGGAATCTCGGTCCTGATGGTGACGCTGGCCTGTATGAGTATCGCTGGCTTCGTATTGTATAAAAATACGGAACGCAGCCTAATCAGCGCGATGGATAATGCCGCCACCTCCAAGCTCCGCAGTCTCAGCAATATCGCCAGTTATTACATCGCCAATTACGAAACGGACCTGCTGCACCGTTTGGAAGAGGATGTGCGCGCCGAAGACAACGTTGATCAGATCAAAATATTCGATGCTGAGGGCCAAGCCTTTTTTGACTCTGTGGCGAAAGGGGCAGAAGGCTCGCTGAGTTACAAAGCCGAAATCCTCGCCGAGGGGAAGTCCGTCGGACAGATCGAGATCGCCTTCGATACGGATCTGATCCAGGCCAGCCTGCGCCTGGCACTCATCTCCAGCATAAGTACGGCATTGATTGCCGGTTTGCTGGTGGTGTTGGTCGTGTATCTGCTGCTTAATCGTAAGGTGATCCGGCCGCTCGAAACGATGAGTCACTCGGTGGCCGCCATGGCTGAGGGTGATCTGACCCTGCAGGTGCAAATCAACGGTCAGAATGAGATCGCCCAACTGGGGCATGATTTCAATCGAATGCGGGAAAAACTATCCTCCCTGTTGGGTGAAGTCAAGGAGGGCAGCGGCCGGGCCGAAGCGGCCTCTCTTCAAGTTTCTGCGATTGCCGCCCAGACCCGGCAGAGCATGCAGGCTCAGCGTGATGAGACCACGCTAGTGGCCACGGGGATGGATCAAATGACCGGCGCCGTACAAGAGGTGGCCAGCAATACCCAGCATGCCGCTGAATCCGCCCGCCAGGCCCTGGCTGAGACAGAGAAGGGCCGAATGGTGGTGGATTCAACCGTCAACATCATTCATGAACTCGCCGCGGATATGAAAAGCTCCACGGACTTGATCAGCGCTCTGGAGACGGGCTCCCAGGCGATCGGTGGGATTCTCGAAACGATCCGAACAATCGCTGAGCAAACCAACCTGTTAGCCCTCAATGCTGCCATTGAGGCCGCTCGCGCAGGAGAACAGGGACGGGGGTTCGCCGTGGTGGCCGATGAAGTCCGTTCCCTGGCCCAACGCACACAGGATGCCACGGGGGAGATCAACAGTCTCATTGCAAATCTGCAGAGCAATACCCTGAGCGTGGTCGATACGATGAAGCAGAGTCAGGACAAAACCGACCAGGGCGTCGCCCTCTCCGAACGCGCGACCACGGCCCTGGTAACCATCACCGATGCGATTCGTGCGATCAACAATCTCAATGCTCAGATCGCTACCGCGGCCGAAGAACAGAGTGCGGTTGCGCAGGAGATGAATCGCAGCATCGTCACTGTCCAGCAACAATCTGATGAAACGGACCGTGGCGCGGAAGAGACCGTTAGCATGTGCGGGCAGCTGCAGGGGGCCGTTGGCCAGCTGAAACATCAGGCCTCGGCATTTGTCTTAGACTGAGCGCCAAAAACAAGACTAACACGGCTGAAAGTAGCCTCGGAGTCACTTGAAACCTTGCGGCCTTGGTTTAGGCCACAATAGTTTAAGCCGCAATGGTTTAGGCCACAGCATAAAGCCTAAACCAAGCAGACGCCTATCCAGCAAGAGGTCAGGGTCATATATGACCCCGATCTTTTCGTGGATAAAGTTGAAGTACTTCATCATCCATCATATATGCTTTGACACCTGTAACACCCATTTTGATTTCACCAGGTTTAATCTCTAAATCCTCTATAATAGCAAAATCATACCCTGCACTATGCTCAGTACCTCTTTTTGGTAATTCGAATGTTACTTGTTCATATCCTCTAGCTTTTTTGAATCCTCTCATGGGCTCATTCCTTTCAGTAATCCAAGTACATACAGTTCTCTTTGAGTCCAAGGGAATGCAGTTCCAGATGCTATCTTATCTTCATTAACTTTAATAGCTTCATCCACTTCTACCCATTTGGGTAAAAATCGTAAAGCTCGTTCACTTTCACTTAAATTAAGACCATGATATTCTTCCGTTATTTCACAGAAATAATAATAGCTTCTTTGATAAAAATATTTATGATCATCATAGATATCATTATATATCTGGTCAGTGTAACCCAAACACTCGTTTACACTTTTAACTTCTCTACCTACTTCTTCTAAAACTTCTCGCTTTAATGCTTCTTGTCTGGTTTCTTCTTTATCGATTCCACCACCAGGGAATTTATACTCTTTTGTTGTATCTGAGTATACCAATAATACTTTATGATCTTTCAAAATGATTGCTCTTGCGGCATTTCTATAAATGATCTCTTGTGCACCTATTTTAGTGTCACGATTGTCAAATATCTTTAGTAGTTTCATTGTAAAATCACAAGAAGTTGTGTCGCTGAATCAAATCCAACTTTTAACACATACTCTTTTATCCTTTCCCCTTTTTGTTTAAAGTGTTCTTTTCTATCCTCATCTTGTACTCGTGCTACTAATTTATCAATGGTATTCAATAACCATTCGATTTCCTCTTCAGTATTTTTTGATTCTCTTTCGTAAAACATGTCCCATGTATCCGTAATGGTCAAAGAGCTTTTTGCTTCTAACAGCTCAATAATATCAACACGTTTAAAGGTTTCATTGTGAGTGTCTCCACGTTCTCTGTCAATCTCCGCAGCGAAATGATGTAATTTTAAATGAGTGATTTGTCTACTAGTTAAATGATCTTGCATCATCTCATTTATTAGTAGTGTTCCACCAGGTTTTAATACGCGTTCCATTTGCTTTAAAATTCCTGATACATCTCTTAAATGATGTAAACTATTTGATAAACAAACAACATCAAATGAATCATCTTCAAACGTCATATTGAAAGCATCCATTTGTTGAAATGAAAT
>SDWK01000009.1 GCA_004195335.1 Shewanella sp. | reverse complement strand
GTTCTACTGGTTGCCAGCCGAGGGTGCGGTATAAACCACCTGACATATCCTCTGTCTGTAAGTTGAGGCTGTTGATATGGAGAGTTCTGGCCTTATCTATTATGGTCTCTAATAAGGTTTTTCCGACCCGCTTTCCTCTATGTTCGGGAGTGACATAGACGCCACCGATCCAATGTTCACGCTCAGGATAGATATCCATCTCATGGAAGCGAAGTTGTGCGGCACCTAAAATTTCGTCTCCGTCTTGAGCCAGAATGATCAGAGGTAATTGGTCATGGTTGAGGTAGTCTCTAAGCTTAATTTCTAACGTTTCAGTGCTGCGTCCCTCGCCGATATAGCCCCATTCATCACTGTACCATTGTGCTATTTGTGGCAAGGCTGACTCGATATCCGCGAGTAATACAAACTTCATTGAATTCCCTAAAACGATTTAAAAGAGTTATACCAATCGGTATAAGATTACTGCAGCTATTTTAAATAGGCTAGTGAAAGTGATGTTGAAGTTTAGTATTTCAGTGGGGAGATTAAAGCAAAAAGCCAGCATGAGCTGGCTTTATTATTCGAAATCCCGGAGTGTTTATGGACGTTCGAATATAGTAGCAATACCTTGGCCTAAACCTATGCACATGGTCGCAAGACCATACTTAGCATCTTTGCTTTCCATCAGATTGATTAGCGTGGTAGAAATACGCGTACCAGAACAACCCAATGGATGACCCAGAGCGATAGCGCCACCGTTGAGGTTAATCTTCTCATCGACGACATCCATCAGACCGAGTTCTTTCACACAGGGTAGAGACTGAGCGGCGAAGGCTTCGTTAAGCTCGATAACATCGAGATCATCTATGGTTAAGCCTGCGCGTTCGAGTGCTTTCTTAGTTGCAGGTACAGGTCCATAACCCATGATAGCGGCATCACAACCAGCAACGGCCATAGAGCGAATACGCGCACGGATTGGTAGGCCTAAAGCTTTAGCTTTTTCCTCTTCCATAACCAGCATGGCTGAGGCACCATCGGATAATGCTGACGACGTTCCCGCTGTTACTGTACCGTTAGCGGGGTCGAATGCTGGGCGAAGACCCGATAGCGATTCCATTGAGGTTTCAGGGCGAATCACTTCATCGTGCTCGACCATGATCAATGCGCCATTTACATCATGGCCTTCGATGGGGTGGATTTCGTTTGCAAAACGCCCCTCAACAGTAGCTGCATGAGCACGTTGATGAGAACGTACCGCAAATTCATCTTGTTGTTCACGAGTGATACCGTGCATTTTGCCTAGCATCTCAGCCGTAAGACCCATCATGCCCGATGCCTTAGCGACGTTATTTGCAAGGCCTGGATGGAAGTCCACACCATGATTCATAGGCACATGGCCCATGTGCTCAACGCCACCCACAATAAAGGTATCGCCTTGGCCAGTCATAATAGCTCGAGCTGCCTGATGTAGGGCATCCATCGATGAACCACATAGACGGTTAACGGTTACACCTGCAATCTGCTTAGGTAGACCAGCAAGGAGAGACGCATTACGCGCGATATTGAAGCCTTGCTCTAGGGTCTGTTGAACACAGCCCCAGATAACATCTTCAATAGTATTTGGATCTAGTTGAGGATTACGCTCAACCAGCGCTTTCATCAATTCTGCAGATAGAGTCTCTGCACGTACATTTCTAAATACTCCAGCCTTTGAGCGGCCCATGGGAGTACGGATGCAATCTACGATAACTGCTTGTTTCATTATTTATTCCTTCCCACTTATTTAGACTGGTAGTAGCTGCCATTATTTGCGGCAAGTTCACGCATGGCATCGGTTACTTGATATAGGCCACCTAAGTGAGCATATTTATCGGCAAGTGCAACGAAGTTGGCTATGCCCATGGTATCGATATAGCGGAATACGCCACCTCTGAATGGCGGAAATCCAAGACCAAATACCAGACCCATATCGGCTTCAGCCGGAGTCGCGATAATGCCTTCTTCGAGACAACGAACGGTTTCGATAATCATAGGAATCATGGTACGGGCGATGATTTCATCCGACTCGAACTGCTTTAGTTCGCCAAATTCAGCACCTAACAGCTCATAGCTGACGGCATCAACATCTTTCTTCGGCTTACCGCGACGGTCGATTGAATAAGCATAGAAACCTTTGCTGTTCTTTTGGCCGAAACGTTCGCTTTCAAACATGATGTCGATAGCATCTTTACCATTTTTACCCATGCGATCAGGGAAGCCTTCAGCCATAACGGCTTGTGCATGATGACCGGTATCAATACCGACAACATCGAGCAGGTAGGCCGGACCCATAGGCCAGCCAAATTGTTTTTCCATGACCTTATCGATTGCGGCAAAATCGGCACCGTCTGCAAGTAGGCCACTGAAGCCCGCAAAGTAAGGAAAGAGTACACGGTTTACGAAAAAGCCTGGGCAGTCGTTAACAACGATAGGTGTTTTGCCCATTTTACTGGCGTAAGCGACAACCGAAGCAACCGTCTCTTCTGAGCTATTCTCGCCTCGAATGACTTCTACTAGAGGCATCTTATGTACTGGATTAAAGAAGTGCATACCACAGAAACGCTCTGGCTTCTTGAGGCTCTTTGCCAGTAGGTTGATCGAGATGGTCGAGGTGTTAGAAGTGATAATGGCATCGTCTGCGACATGCTGCTCAACTTCAGCCAACACCATAGACTTGACTTTTGGATGTTCGACAACGGCTTCAACAACAATATCGACATCTTTAACCGGTGTGTAATCCAGCGTTGCCGTGATGTTGTTAAGTACCTTGGCCATCTTCTCTGGAGTTGAACGACCACGTTTAATTTGTGTTGTCAGCAGCTTAGAGGCTTCACCCAGCCCCAGTTCGAGTGCTGGCCGAGCTATGTCCTTCATGACAATAGGCGTGCCTTTACTGGCGCTCTGGTAAGCGATACCGCCACCCATAATGCCCGCGCCGAGTACCGCTGCAGTATTAACGTTTTTGGCAAGTTTACCTGCTTTCTTCGCTTTACCTTTAACGAACTGATCATTAAGGAATATACCAATCAAGGCTTGAGCGACGTCTGTCTTAGCGAGCTTGACGAATGCTTGATGCTCAACCTTTAGCGCTTCTGTGCGGTGCAAGTTTGCGGCCTGTTCGATAACACTGATTGCCGCCATTGGTGCAGGGTAATGTTTACCGGCGATCTTGAATACCATACCTTTCGCTGTGGCGAATGACATCATGGCTTCTAATTTTGGCAATGTGAGTGGTGCTTGCTTACGAGCACGACGAGTCTGCCAATCAAGTTTTTCTGAGATTGCATCTTTGAGCATCTTAATGGCTGAAGTGTGTAGGTTTTCGGGAGCAACAACAGCATCGATAGCGCCTACTTTCAATGCGACTTCTGGGCGTTGGTCCTTGCCACTCGTGATCCACTCTAGTGCATTATCAGTACCGATAAGACGAGGTAGACGCACGGTACCACCAAAGCCCGGGATTAAGCCCAGCTTAGTTTCAGGCAAACCTAGTCTTGCTGTGGTATCGGCAATACGGAAATCCGTTGCTAGCACAGTCTCGAATCCACCACCTAGCGCGAAGCCGTTAATGGCTGAAATCGTCGGGAATGGGAGATCTTCTAACTTGTTGAATACCACGTTCGCTTCGGCAATCCATGGAAGAAGTACACTGTCTTCTTGCGCGAATAAGCCAAGAAACTCAGTGATATCGGCACCGACAATAAAAGCACCTTTAGCTGACGTCAGTACTAATGCTTGAATGTTTGAGTTTTTTTGAATTGCGTCTAATGCAGCATCCAGAGAGCAAATCGTCTCTCTATCCAGCTTATTGACAGAGCCCGATGCGTTAAAGCATAACTGGGCAATATTATCCTCAAGTAACTCAACCTGAATCGTAGGACTTTGGTAGATCATTGCTTGCTTCCTTTTGCGTGATACCCGTCTTTGTTTTATGCCCGTGATTATCGAAACCAGAGTTTTATTGCCTGCTCTTAATGGCTTATCTTTAATTTCAATTTTTTCGGGTATATGTAATTAGGTAAATGTTCTATCTCACAGCTGGCCATCATTTGACCACTATTGACTCAGTGTGCTTGTAAAATGAGTAAATTACAACACCCAATTTAAACGGGTGTTTGATTCCTTCTTGGCTAGGGGGATTTTTCACCTTTATGATAGACTGTGATAAGTATCTAAATTGATTTTAACGAGCTTAGTTGACTGAGTAGAAAGCGTGAGTCTATATACTTACTAAATTGAGCTATAAGAAAACCATCTACAGGAAATAGCTCATGGATCAGCTAGCTAATCATTTTCATGCTCATGTGACAGAGTTAAACCATAGGGTTGCAGAGATTGTCGCCCGTGAAAACTTATCCGGTCTGGTGATTCACTCAGGACAACCTCATCGACAGTTTCTCGATGATATGGATTATCCGTTCAAAGTTAACCCTCACTTTAAAGCTTGGCTACCCATCT